>JBBRDN010000097.1:0-15025 GCA_038203875.1 Verrucomicrobiota bacterium | reverse complement strand
TGCAGGTAGAATACGTCGCCGGGATACGCTTCACGGCCGGAGGGACGCTTGAGGACGAGGGAAACCTGGCGGTAGGCGACGGCCTGCTTGGAGAGATCGTCGAAGATGATCAGCGCATCCATGCCGTTATCCATGAACCATTCGCCCATGGCGGCACCGGCGAAGGGAGCGAGATACTGGTTCGCGGCGGAATCGGCGGCGGCGGCGGCGACGACAATGGTGTCCTCCATCGCGCCGGCCCGTTCGAGTTCGGCGACGACGCGGGCGATGTTCGACTGCTTCTGGCCGACGGCCACGTAGATGTTGTAGACCGGGCGGAAATTCTTGTCGCCGGAGGCGCGGCCGGCCTTGTTGTTACGCGCCTGGTTGATCATCGCGTCCACGCCGATCGTGGTCTTGCCGGTGGAACGGTCTCCGATGATCAGCTCGCGCTGGCCACGGCCGATGGGGATCATCGCGTCGATCGCCATGATGCCGGTCTGGAGCGGCTGGCTGACCGACTTACGCTTGACGATGCCGGGGGCGATCTTCTCAACGGGGTAGAACTCGGTGGCGACGATATCGCCCTTGCCGTCGACCGGCTGGCCGAGGGTGTTGACGACGCGGCCGAGGAGGCCCTTGCCCACGGGCACGGAAAGCAGCTTCCCGGTGGTGCGGACCTCGGTGCCTTCTCGGACCCCGAGATAGTCGCCGAGGATAATGGCACCGACCTCGGTCTCCTCGAGGTTCAACGCGAGGCCGATGACCCCGTTGCCGAAGTCGAGCATCTCGTTGAGCATCGCGTCGGTCAGGCCTTCGATCTTGGCCACGCCGTCGGAGGTTTCGCGGACGATGCCGACGTTCTGCTTGTTGACCGACGTCTTGACGCCGGCGATCTGGGCTTCGATTTCCTGAAGGAGGTTGCTCATCGAATCAGTAGGGAGTTGGAAGTTCTGGAGGGGTCGCCCGGTTTAGCGGGTTAAAGGCTGTTGTTGATCTCCGCGAGACGTCCGGCCACCGAGCCGTCGTAGATGTCGCTGCCGACCTTGATGCGGAGGCCGCCGATCAAGGCGGGGTTCACCAAAAATGTAATGTTGAGGCCGGAACCATACTGGCGCTCCAGGTTGGCCTTGATGGCGTCAATCTGCGCGGGAGTCGTCTCGACGGCGTTCTCCACACGGGCGGAACGGCGGTCGAGGTCCAGCTTCACGAGGCGCTTGAACTGGTGAAGCGTGCCGAAGTAGCCGCGGGGCTGACGGCCGATGACCTGCGTGACGGCGAGGCGGACGCGACCTTCATCCAGCACGCCGTTGACGCGGCAGGCGCTGAAGAGCGTCTTGGCATCACGGCGGGATTGTTTGGAGATCTTCATCGGGGCTCAGGTTCGGGAAATCAGTTGTTCGCGAGCTGCTTGTTGGCGTCATCCGCGAGGCGCTGCTTCTGTTCCACGGAAAGGATCCCGCCAGTGACCTTGGTGCTGACCTCGACCACGAGCCGGGTGACTTCCTTGCGGAGCTCGGACTTCATGCGGACCAGCTCGGCCTCGTTGGACTGCTTCGCCTTGGCGATGATGTCGGCGGCGGCGGCCACGGCACGCTGGCCTTCCTGCTCGGAAATCTTGGCGGCGGCGGCTCGGGCTTCCTCGATGATCTTGTTCGCCTGGGCCGAGGCGTCCGAGATGAGCTGCCTGCGGGTGGATTCCGCCTGAGCGAGCTCTGCCTTGATCTTCTCGGCGTTGACCAGGCTTTCTTCGATCCGCTTCTTGCGCTCATCCAGCATCTGCAGGATGGGCTTGTAGGCGAACTTCTGGAGAAGGAACGCGACGATGACGAAACTGATCAGCTGGGAGACGAACAGCTGGGGGTTCCAGCCGAACGTTTTGACAATGCCTTCCACGATGCCAGTCCCCTCGGAGGGAGCGGCGGCAGCGATCAGAAACAAGGAATCCATAAACTAAAAATCAATCTTTAGGGACAGGAACCCGGCGCCGGTTGCCCGGCACCGGGAATTTGGGGCTTACTTCACGAGGAAGATCGCGAAGAAGACGATGCCTTCGGCCAGAGCGGAGCTGAGCAGCGCCTGAACGAGGATCTTTCCGGAAGCGCCAGGGTTGCGCCCCACGGCTTCAGCGGCCTTCATACCGATGATACCTACCGCGATGGCGGAGCCGAGAGCGGCGAACGCCACGTGAATGTTGCCGGACATTTCAGCCAACATGTTATTCTGTCCTTTCTTTGTGTTACTCGGCGACCCCCGCAGTCAAAGCCAACGGTCAGGCGCCGAAATGGTTAAAATGCTCTAGTGATGGGCCGCTTCACCGTGCCCATGGCCATGACCTTCATGGGCCTCGTGACCTTCGTCATGCTTTTCACAGATCAAAGCGGTGAACACCGACGTCAGGAGTGTGAAAACGAGAGCCTGAACGAAGCCGATGATCAGCTCCATGAAATAGAACGGCAGCGGCACCAGCCATCCGAAATACTTGCCACCCGCGAGCGCCATGGCTTCCAGCAGATTCTCACCGGCGAAAATGTTGCCGTAGAGACGGAAGCTGAGAGAGACAGGCCGGAAGAGGATCGAGATCACTTCAAGGAGGCCCACTCCCAGGAACACCACGATCAACAGGAGCTTCATGATCCCTGCGGCATCACCGCGATACAAGAAGACGTGGGCCAAGGATCCACCGACACCGTTCGCCTTGATGGCCCACCAGATCCAGCAGACGAAGAACGTGAGGGACATCGCCGAAGTCATGTTCAGGTCGGCGTTGGCACCGCGCAGAATCGGAGTGTCGATGTGATGCATGTGCCCAGAGGCATCGGGGATTCCCCAACCAATTGTGCCGACACCGGGGATCAAGCCGGCCCAGTTGGTGAAGATGATGAAGATGAAGATCGTCGCGAAGAACCAGAAGGTCTGCTTGGCGAGATTCCACCCGAGGATGCCTTCCAGGAAGCTGGCGAGAGATTCAACAAGCCACTCCCAGAAGTTCTGCAGCCCTGCAGGAATCATCTGCATTTGGCTGGTCGCGGCTTTGGCAAAGCCGATCAACCCGAGCGCGACAATCCAGGTCACGATCATCGAGTTCGTAACCTTGAAAAATCCAAGATCCAGAACAACCGGCGCGTAGGTCGACAACCCCTGCGCCTCGCCACCTTCGTTCGCAAAGGCGACAACAGGCGCAGCCCAAAGGGCGGCAGTAACCAGGAGCTGTTTGATCAGGCGCATCGATGCAAGACCGTTCTAAGAGGTCAGCAGGACACGGCTCTGCGACACAACTTTTTCCGAACGGAATCGAAACGTTTGCTGATCGTGAAATTTTTCACAAGCAGTTTTTTTGAATTTGGATCGCCATAAAAATGGCCCCGCGTTGAGCGCTTAAAAGACTTTCTCCCAATGAACTACAGCCTTCACTGGATGACCCAAAAGTCCCCGTTGAGCCTATCATCGACCGGGTGTGATTAATCGGGAACGCGGGCAACCACTCGGCCTCGACAGACCTCTCTTCACTTCGGCTTTGAAGCCGCCCTGATGCGCGAATTTGTCACTGCGCTCTCGTCTGGAGCCAGCGCATTGAGCGTCGAGGCCCGGATGGATCCGGCCGTCGCGACCGGACGGGTCGCAGCGCGGGAGAACTCGGGATGGGGATTCGCCGTTTCGAACCGCTGGGAGACGAAAGGAAGCGTCCCGTTGAAATACCAATTCCTGTAAACCAGCAAGCCCGCCAGCACGACCAAGCCCGCAGGTATCCGAAACCGTGGGCTGCGGATGAAGGATTCCCAAGTGAAAGGCTCTTGGCGCTTCTCCTCGGCTGCAAGTTTCGCCGGCAACGCCTCGGCTTCGGGCAACGCCGTAGTCCAATTGATCCCTTCGACGGGCCGGAAAGTTATGCGGTAGAAGTAGGAGTTGCAGCCTGGTTTGAAGCAGTAGCCCTTGTGGAGCCGGTCGAGTTTCGGGTTGGCAAGCCGGGTGTCGCTCGCGGCATCGAGCAAGGCAACGCGGTCGGCTTCCTTCAACTCGGACCCACACGATTCGCACGAGACGCGGATACTGCCCGCGTAAACGTCGCGGATTTTCTCTCCTGCGAGTCCCGTGGAGAAAAGGGACCTCGCCAAGTTCCTCAGTAAGCCCCAGACGGCTTCGACCCGCACTTGCCGGGAAGTTTCTTCCGTCCCTTTCTGCTCCGAGGGTGGATTCATGGACGCACCGAGGATTCGATCGCTTTATACCACATCCACTGCCGGGTGGCTTCGTATGGATGCAGATAGTCGCCCTGCAGCGACGGGGAGAAGTTGTGCAAGCCAGCATGGGAATCGGCGAACAGCACGGCCGACTGGAAGTCGGACCGGGCGTTCCGCGGATCGGAGATCTCTCCCGCGCCGACCCCATAGTGCCATTGATGCCACTGCGCATCACCGGCGGCGTTGGCGTAGATGCGGGCCGGCGGTTCATACATGACGATGTAACGGGTCGTGTCCGGCACCCACGACGTGGGTTTGCCTGCCAGGATTCCGTCGACACCCTTCAGGAATCCGCCGTTCGCCACCACAGTGGGAAGCGAATCGTTGTAGTCGTAGCTTATGCCGGCGGTTTCATAGCGGGTCGGTTTGAACTCCAGATCCGTCTGGGGAATCAGCGCCTGCCCGCGGTCCGACGCGCAGCGATAGACCGCCGAAGGCCCGACATAGGCGTAAAGCGGTCGCTGTCGGGCGGACGGAAGGATGTTCGTGAAGGCCGGCGCCGGATCCTGGCCTCCGACAAAGGAACCAAGCGGATAACGGTCGCGGTTGTCCTGGGCGTATAGGTTGAAGCCGATTCCGAGCTGCTTGAGGTTGCTGACGCACTGGATGGCTTTCCCCTTTTCTTTCGCACGTCCCAACGTCGGCAAGAGCATGCTGGCCAGGATACCGATGATGCCGATCACCACGAGCAGTTCGATTAGGGTGAATCCGCCGCCGGATCGCCGCCGGCCTGTTCTCGAGGAAATCGCGTTCAACATCATACCTCTGTGTTGGACCAACGTGGCGTCGAGTCGGCGTGGATTCAAGCAAGTGAAAATGAAGGAAGCGGGGGCGCCGTGTCCGGCACCCCCGCCTCCTGACGAATTCGAAACCGGACCGGGGCCTACTTGATCTCCTTGATCCGCATGTTGCGGAACCAAACCGTGCCATGATCGCCCTGGAGAAAAATAGGACCGGGTTCCTTCACCTTCTTGTCGATCTCGCTGCCGGTGGCGACGTCACAGACCACGTTGTCGTGGACCTTCTTTCCGTTCAGCACCAAGGTGATTTTGTTGTCGATCATCGTCGCCTCGGCGGTCTGCCATTCGCCTGCGGGCTTGGAGGCGAACTCCGACGGGGCAGTCTGATTGTAGATGGCACCGTTGCCCGTCTTGGCCTTCTTGCCGGCCTTGTAGTCGCCGAGGATCTGGATCTCATGGCGGCCACGGAGGTAGAAACCCGAGTTCGAATTGTCCGGCACCTGGAACTCGTAGCGCACCGTGAAGTTCCAAAACTTCTTCGCCGTCACCAGGTCGGTCCCGTGCTCGCCCTTGTTGACTGTGTTCTTCAACACGCCGTTGTCGACGGTCCAGCTATTGTGTCCATCCGCGCGGCGCAGGTTCCAACCGGCGGTGTCCTTGCCGTTGAAGAGCGGGACGAATCCCGCTTCATCCGCGGCCGACAGATTGAAGGCGGCGGCGCCGACGACTGCAGCAACGGCGGAGAAAAGAAGGTGTTTCATGGGTGATTGGCTCGTGGGACAAGATTCCCGATCACTTCATCTGGGGTTCGCCGCTGCCCTTCTTCAGGCCGAGAGTCCACTCGATGCCGCCGAGGATGTGCTTCTGGTATTCGGGCATCTCCCAGACGTATTCGTTGTGGCCGAGCGAGGTGTAGAAGACCTTGCCCTTGCCGAACTCACGGCACCAAGAGACGCCGAAATTGCCGGCCGCGCCGGTATTCGGGTGCTTGTCGAGAACGAGCAGTTCGCGGACGGCCTTCTGCTGGTAGTTCTTGAAGAGATACATCTCCTCCTTCTTGCCGCCGATATCGAATGTCGCGCCGAAGTGTTTGGTCGAAGGGTGGGCCGAATCCTTGTTGATGGCGCTCACAACAACCTGCGCACCGTGGGTCTGGAACTCGCCGCCGAGCATCTCGATGTAGGGCGGGAATCCGTGGAAAGTGTCGCTGGCGCTGTGCATGCCGACGAAGGCGCCGCCGTTCTTGACCCAGGCGATGAAGGCTTCCTTGTCCGGAAGCGGCAGGTCGCCGGTGGTGTTCGCGAAGATGATCCCGTCATACTTCTTCAACGCGGCGGGGCTCATCTTCTCGGCGAGGACAGCCTTGATCTTCTCCTGGTAGCCGGTCTGTTCGACCTTGAAAGCGGCCTTCTGCTCGTCGGTGGCGTTCCGACCCGGATCCTTCGGCGGGAACACGCTGGCGAGCTCGATGTCGTATACGCCGGAGGACTTGCCGACTTCGGCGATGACCTTCTCGGCCGTGGCGATGGAGCTGTGGCGGAAGCCCGTCGTGGTCGAAACGACCAGGATTTTCTTGGGCGCGGCGACAGCGGACGTGGTGACGAGGACTCCTGCCAGCGTGGCGAGGCATCTGAGGAAAAGGCGGCGTTTCATGGCTAGAATGTAGGATTGTGTGACGTCTGTATGACGCGATTCATGGGAACGGGATTCATCTGACGGGAACGGCGGACCGGCTGCAAGGCGGTTTAACGCCTACCAATGCCGCGTGGTCCGCGGGGGCTGGGCCGAGAAACGCTCCTGGCGGCGACGGCCGGGGTCCATCTGCTGGGCCTGCTCGCGCTTGAGCTCTTCCATCATCTCCGCCAATTCCTTTCCGGCCTTGGCCTCCTTCGCGTCCTTGTCTTTTTGGCCTTCCTCGCCCGCCTTCCCCTGTGCCTGCGCGGCCATTTTTTGGCGGAGGCGATCAAGCTCCTTCTGCACCTCGCCGGCACCCTTCTGAGCGGATTCGCTGCTGGGATCCGCCTGCTGGGCGCGGTCGAACGCGGTCTCGGCCTTCTCCAGATGCTGGACTGCTTCCTGCGGAGACCGTTTCTCCGCCTGCTGGGCGCGTTGCTGTTCGAGTTGGCCGAGCTTTTCCATCACCGGCGCAAGATCCTTCTTCGTCGCCTCGAGTTTGGGCGGGGTTTGGGCGTTGTCCGGGTTCAGGTCCATCGCTTCCTGATAGCGCTCCACGGCTTCGGTGAGTTCTTCCGCAGCGCGTTCGGTGGCCCTGGGAATGTCCTCGCGGCCCTGCTTGGCGAGACGATCGGCCTCCCGGAGCTGCAGTTGCTCCAAGGCCCTGGTCACTTCCGCACGGCCGCGTTCGGCTTCGGCGTTGTCGTGGGGTTTCACTCCAAGCGACTGTTCGAACTCCGACAATGCCTCGCGGTAATGCTTTTCGGCATCGTCCGGTTCCCACTTGGCCGACTGGTCGCCGCGCTTCTTCTCGGCCCATCCGTTGTCGATGTGCAGCTTGGCCAGCTTCTCGACCACCCGTTGGCGGTCGAGGTTGAGGGTGCCGTCCTTGGGGGCCAGGGAAAGTCCGGATTCGAAATCCGAGAGGGCGCCGTCGAGAAGTTGTTTGGCCTGCGTCAGGTCCCACTGGTTGCCGCGTTTGAGCGCTTCGTCGGCCTTCTTTTCCAGCTCTCGCCCTTTCTTTTGGAGCGCTTCACGAAGGCCCTTCTCGGTCCGGGTCACGGTCTGCTTGGCCTCCGCGTTGTCGGGCGCAATGTCGGTGGCTTGGTGCGCGTAGACCGTCGCGGCTTGCAGCAACTCGACGGTCTTGTCGATCGGCTGGTTCTTCGCCGAGCCCTCGAGCCTGGTCGCCAGGTCAAGGTTGAGCCGGACGAGGTTCCGCTCGACAAGGTCCAAGTTGAGCTTCGCCTCGGTCCGGACGGGTCCCTTGGACGACGCCACGCGGAACGCCTCGCGGGCCCTCATCCATTCGCGGAGCGCGTTCTCCGGTTCGCCCTTCACCGTGCGTTCACCAATGCGGAAAGCGGCGTTGCCCGATTGGAACCACACCTTGCCTCGGATCGCATCGGGAAGCTCGGCAGTGGAGAGCACCTGCCAGGCTTCGTCGGCCTTGGCGAAATCGCCGTTGCGATAGGCTTCGAGCGCGGAGTTGTATTGCTTCCAGGCCGCCGTCGACTCGGCCGCGAAAACCGCGTCTGCTCTGCAGAGAAAAAACAGGCCCGTCACCAAGGCGGAGACGCCGGATCGCCACGAGGCTGCAGGTTGGAAGTTCATTTCGTTTTTCTCCGCTCGTTCACCAGCATCTCTACCAGAAGCACTGCCAGGGACAACAGCAGAGGAACTTGGAAGATCTCCCGGAACTCCGTGTCGGACCATGTCAGCGCCCGGGCGGCAAGCGGCTCGATCGAGGATTGGCGAAGCTGTTCGAGTCCCGCCCCGTCGGCGCCCATCAGGGCGTAACGCCCCCCCAGACTGCCGGCCGCGACCTGCTGGAGCATCCGTTCATCGAGCTTGGAAACCACGTCACGCCCGAATTCATTCTTCAGCATCAGGTCGCGCCTATAGGAGCGCGCGTCGGGCACCTTGGCACCCATCGGCGTGCCGACGCCCACGGCCAGGATGGAGAGTCCGGCGGTGCGCGCCTCCTGCGCGGCGACGACGGCTTCGCCCTGGAGCTGCTCGCCGTCGCTGAGCAGGAGGATGACCCGCGCCGGCGGACGCACCGCGCGGTTCGTGACGGCGAGCGTCTTGACGCCGAGGCGGATTGCCGCGGCGAGATCGGAGCCGGGCTTGGTCACGGATTCCGTGGTCAACGCCGACAAGGTGCGGGTGAAAGCGGTGTGATCGAGCGTCAACGGAACGGCGAGATACGGCTCGCCGGCAAAGGGCACCAGCGCCAGGCGATCACCGCCGAGCCGGGCGACGAAATTGCTCAGACCCGCCTTCACCGCGGCCAAGCGGCTGGGCGCCAGGTCCGCGGCCAGCATGCTGCGCGAGACATCCAGCGCGACGACGATGTCGATGCCGTCGCGTTCCGCCTTGCTCTCGATCTCCGGCATCAACGGCCGAGCCAGGGCGAAGGCGACCAGGAGCACTCCCACCGTCAGCATCACGCCCTTCAATCGGCGCTTGAGTCCGTCAACCGAACGCATCAGCGACTCGCGCAGTCGCGGTGCGATCAGCCGGGCAAGGCGGCGTTCGCGATCCACCGCCCCGCGCCAATAGGCCAGCGCGCAGACGACGGGAAGCACCGCTAGGGCGATGAGCCAGAGAGGCGAATCGAACTTCATGGCAGCCTCCTCCACACGAGTTGGGCGAGCAGCACTTCGGCGACGAGCAACGCCAACCCAAGCCCGGCAAACCACGCCATCAGTTCACGGAAACTCTTCTGCCGGGCGTCGCTGAAGGCCTTCTTCTCCAGGCGGTCGATCTGGGCGTAGACGTTGCGCAGGCTCGGATAGTCGGGCACGCGGAACATCTGGCCGCCGGTAAGGCGGCAAGTTTCGCGGACCTTGTCGGAGATCCCGCTGTCGAAATTCATGTCCTTGAAATCGATGAGCTGGATCACGTGGACGCGGATGCCAAGTTTGCCGATGACGCGCGCGACGTCCTCGGGATCGGGCCCGCGGTTCATGTTCTCCGCGTCGGTGGCCATGATGATGACGCGCGTCTCGTTGGTGGCCGTCTTCAGGGCTTCCGCCGCGACAACCAGCGCCGATCCGGGAGCCGTGCCGCGGCCGGGCAGTTCGCCGCTGATCTGGGCGAGAAGCCAGTCGTGGTCCAGCGTCAGCGGGCTTAGCAGGACGGCTTCGGCGTCGAACCGCACCAGGCCGAACTTGTCGCTCGGGCGCGACCGGATGAATTCGCCCATCACCTTCTTCAGCGCCTCGATGCGGCTGCCCACCCGTCCTTCGAGCCGGAAGTCGCGTTTGTTCATCGTGCCGGAGAAGTCGAGCGCGAGGACCATGTTGATGCCCTTCGCATCCTTCTGCCCGACGCCCTTCTCCATCTGGGGACGAGCCACGGCCACGATCAGCAGCGCCAACGCCGCGAGGCGCATCAGCGCGATCAGCGCGCCGAAATTGAAACGCGGTTTGACCGTCCGCTTCAGGATCGACGTCGACGCCAGCGGAACCGCCGCCGCGCGGCCGACCTTGCCCCGCAGCCAAGCCCAAAACGGCAGGAGCAGGAGCAGCAGGAGCAACCACGGGGATTCGAAGCGAAAGGTCTCGATGCCGGGAAGGAACTTCACGAACGGTCCTCCTTCCGCACGGGCAGTCCACGGGACGCCTCGACAAACCGGACCGCCGCCTGATGCGTGGCCGTCAGATCTTCGACGCTGCCTTCGGTCCGGCCGAACTTCATCGCCTCGCAGGTGCGGAGAAATTTCTCGAGAAGGCCACGCTGGGACGGATCCAGTTTGTTCGAGGCGGCGGCTTCGCGGAGAAACTCCTCCGTGGCACGGCGCGGAGCCACCAGATCAAACCGGCGTTCAAGGAAGTGCCGGACGATTGCGGTCACTTCGATGGCGAACTCGCGCGACTGCCCGGGGTTCATCAGGCCGGTCAACGCGCGGAGCGCAGTCAGGGCCTCGATAGATGGATCCACTTCGGGATTCCCAAACCCGTCACCAGCTCCGAGACGACGCCGGCCAAGCCACCGCGCGAGCGCCAGCCCGATGATGATCGCCAAGGTGATCGCGCCCGCGATCGCCGCCCAGGGGATCTCAGGCGGCGCTTCGAGCAGGCGCAGGTCTTCGACCAGGTTGGTGGCGTAGTTGGTCATGCGGCCGGCACTTCGTTCATCGGTTCTGCCGGCGGATGCGGGTATCGAAGAACTGGAGCAGGGGCTTCAGGTAGGGCCGGTCGGTGTGGACCTCGATCGAATCCACGCCGGAACGCCGGAACATGCGGCGCAGTTCCTCCATTCGGGCCCAGGACGCCTTGGAGTAACTCTCCCGGACTTCGAGATCGGCACTGTCGACCTCGACGAGTTCGCCGGACTCAGAATCCTCGAAGACGATGGTGCCGACATCCGGCAGATCGCGTTCGCCCGGATCCATCACCGGAATGCCGATGACGTCGTGCCGTTGGCGCAGGATGCGCAGCGGACGCTCGTGGAGCTTGGAATCGAGGAAGTCCGACAGGATGAAGATGATCGCCCGCCGCCGCAGCGCGTGCCGCACGTGGGCGAGCGCCAAGGCGATGTCCGTGCCCTTGCGCTCGGGTTCATGGGACAGGACCTCGCCGATGATGCGCAGAATGTGCGAACGGCCCTTGCCCGGGCGGATGTAGCGTTCCGCGCCTTCGGTGAAAAGCAGCAGGCCGACGTTGTCATTGTTCCTCGCGGCGGCAAACCCGATCAAGGCGGCGAGCTCCGCGGCGAGCTCGCGTTTGCTCGGGCCGTGCGAGCCGACGTTCTTGGACGCGGAGGCGTCGACCATGAGGAGCACGGTCATCTCGCGTTCCTCGACGAACTTCTTGATGTGGGTCACGCCGGTCCGCGCGGTGACGTTCCAGTCGATGCGGCGCACGTCGTCGCCGGCGGTGTAGGGCCGGACCTCGTCGAAGTCCATGCCGCGGCCCTTGAAGACCGAGTGGTATTGGCCGGCGAGAATGTCCTCCACGAGCCGCGAGGTGCGCAGCTCGATGCGGCGGATGTTCTTGAGCCACTCGCGGGGGATCATGGTTTCGGGGCGTCTTCTCGGGCTCTTACTCCTACTCTTTGCCGGAATCCAAATCCGCGTCCTTCGGACCGATTAAGAGAAAGAGTAGGATTCAGGGCGGAAAGAACGGTGCGGTTCATCGGATCGCCGTTCACGGCACCTTCACCTGGTCGAGGACGTGTCTGACGATCGCCTCGCCGGTCACTTCGTCGGCCTCGGCCTCGAAGGTGGTGATGATGCGGTGCCGGAGAACGTCCAGCGCGATGGCCTTCACGTCGTCCGGCGTGGCGAAGGCGCGCCCGGAGAGGAGCGCGTGGGCCTTGGCCGCGAGAGCGAGGTTGATCGTGGCTCGCGGCGAACCGCCGAACCGGATCCGGCCCTCCATCTGCGGCGCAAAACGCTTCGGCTCCCGCGTCGCGAACACCAGCTTTACGATGTAGTCGATCACCCGCTCGTCCATGTGGATCATGTCGACGAGTTCGCGCAGCTCGAGGATGACCTCGGGCTGGACGACGGCCTTGAGCTTGGGTTTGTCGCCGGTGCGCGCCATCAACCGGAGAATTTCCTTCTCCTCCGTCTCGGTCGGATACGTGACGACGACCTTCAGCATGAACCGGTCGACCTGCGCTTCGGGCAGGTTGTAGGTTCCTTCCTGCTCGATCGGATTCATCGTCGCCAGCACCAGGAAAGGGGCGGGCAGCGGAAAGGTTTCTTCACCAATCGTCACCTGCCGCTCGGCCATTGCCTCCAGCAAGGCCGACTGGACCTTCGCGGGCGCACGGTGGATTTCGTCGGCTAGGACGATGTTGGCGAAGATGGGTCCCTTCTTCGTGAAGTAGGCGCCGTCCCTCGGGTTGTAGATGAGATTGCCGACAAGGTCGCTCGGCAGGAGGTCCGGAGTGAACTGGATGCGTTGGAACTTCACGTTCAGGCATGCGGCGAGGGCGTTGACCGTGGCGGTCTTGGCGAGACCGGGCACGCCTTCGAGCAGCACATGGCCGTTGCCGAGCAGACCGATGAGAAGCCGGTCGACAAGGTAGTGCTGGCCGACGATGACCCGGGCGATTTCGGTTCGGATGGCTTGGAGCGACGGGGTGAAACGGTCGACCAACTGTTGCACGTCGGATAGCTGGGACTTCATTGAAAGGTTGTTTTCAGACGGGGCTGACGCCGGGAGATTCAGCCTGTTTTGATTTCCGAAGCAATCAGGAGCTTTCAACTCCTCCGGAATCCAAATTAACTGGGGCATCCACATGAAGCCCCCCAGTCAGCTGTTCGCGAGCCTGCTTTCCTGCGCCGCCGTGATTCTTCCCATGCTCCAACTGCGCGCCGCCGACTTCGATGTCGTCGTCTACGGCGGCACCTCTGCCGGAGTGATCGCGGCCGTCCAGGCGAAGAAGATGGGCAAGACCGTCGTGGTCGTCGGGCCCGACAAACATCTCGGCGGGCTCTCCGCCGGCGGCCTCGGCTTCACCGACACAGGCAACAAGGCGGTCATCGGCGGACTTTCGCGCGACTTCTACCATCGCGTCTGGGCGCACTACGACCAGCCGTCGGCCTGGAAATGGCAGAAGAAGGATCAATACGGCAACAAGGGCCAGGGCACGCCCGCCATCGACGGTGCGCAGCGGACGCAGTGGATCTTCGAGCCGCACGTGGCCGAACAGGTCTTCGAGGATTTCGTGAAGGAGAACGCCATCCCCGTCCACCGCGACGAATGGCTCGACCGAGCCAAAGGCGTGAAGAAGGACGGCGCGCGCATCACTTCGATCACCATGCTCAGCGGCAAGGTTTACACGGGGAAGATGTTCATCGACGCCACCTACGAAGGGGACCTCATGTCCGCGGCCGGAGTCGACTACCACGTCGGCCGTGAGGCGAACTCGGTCTACGGTGAAAAATGGAACGGCGTGCAGGTCGGCGTGCTCCATCACCGGCACCACTTCGGCTATCTCACCAACGAGATCAGCCCCTACGTCGTGCCCGGCGATCCGACGAGCGGCGTGCTTCCGCGCATCAGCACCAACGCTCCTGGCGTCTACGGCGAGGGCGACGCCAAGGTCCAGGCCTACTGCTACCGCTATTGCGTGACCGACGTGCCCGAGAACCGCATCCCGTTCGAAAAGCCCGCCGGCTACGATCCCAGGCAATACGAACTGCTCGTCCGCGTCTACGAAGCCGGTTGGACGGAAACATTTGGAAAGTTTGATCCCATCCCGAACCACAAGACCGACTCGAACAACCACGGCCCGTTCAGCTCGGACAACATCGGCTTCAACTACGACTACCCCGAAGCCGGCTACGAACGGCGCCGCGAGATCCTGCGCGAACACGAGACCTACCAGAAGGGCTGGCTCTACTTCATCGCCAACGACCCGCGCATTCCGAAAGACTTGCAGACCGCGATGCGGAAGTGGGGATTGCCCAAGGATGAGTTCAAGGACAATGGCGGCTGGCCCCACCAGATCTACGTCCGCGAAGCACGCCGCATGGTCGGCAGATACGTGATGACCGAGAACGAGCTGCTCAAGAAACGTCCCACACCGGACTCCGTCGGCATGGGCAGCTACACCATCGATTCCCACAACGTGCAGCGCTACATCACACCGGAAGGCCATGTGCAGAACGAGGGCGACATCGGCGCCGCCACCAAGGGTCCCTACGAGATCGCCTACGGTTCGCTCGTCCCGAAGAAAGGCCAGGCTGACAACCTCCTCGTGCCCGTCTGCGTCAGCAGCTCCCACATCGCCTTCGGCAGCATCCGCATGGAACCGGTCTTCATGATCCTCGGCCAATCCGCCGCCACCGCCGCGGTCATGGCCATGGACTCGGGGATCGCCGTCCAGGAGGTCTCCTACGCCAAACTCCGCGAACGATTGCTGAAGGACGGTCAGGTCCTGGAAGAATCCGCCCCGGCACCAGCCAAGAAGGCGAAGAAGTAGGACTGGGAGTGCCGTGCTGGAAAACAAAACGGGCGACACCATGGCGGTGTCGCCCGAAATCATTTCCGGATCCGGCTTACTTCGCGCCCTGGTCGATCCACGCGCGGACTAACGCCAACTGGTCCTTGGTCAGAGCGGGGAACTTGTCGCGCTTGTCGGTCGGAGGCATCTCCATGTCGACCACGCTGTCGGCGGCGTAGAGCAGGACCGGGCTCTCGGTGCTCTTGCCGGGCACGACGCCCTTGCCTTCCTTGCCGCCCTTGATCAGGCCGGCGAGCGTTTCCATCGAGTATTTGCCCTTGGGCTTCTCGCCGCTGTGGCACTTCAGGCAAGACTTGTCGAAGAGGGCCTTCATGTCCTTCTCGTAGGTCAGGCCGGCCTTGTCGGACGCTTTGGGTAGCTTGCTGAGATCGGGCTTGGCCTCGTCGGCGGCGTGGGAAATTC
>JBBRDN010000096.1:0-15306 GCA_038203875.1 Verrucomicrobiota bacterium | reverse complement strand
GTTCAGACGTGTGCTCTTCCGATCTTGGAGCAGCAGCTCCGACCTACCCGCCACGGTGGGGCCGCGCTGCTGCGCGGCCTTGGGAGATTCATGTGCTTTCATCGGCTCGCCTCGTTGGTTTTGACGACGGACGGACTGATCGTGAATTCGAACACCCTGGGTCGGCTGATCAGGATTTCCAGGCGGGAAATCGTTCCGTTCGTCCAGTTCTCGAAGCTGATGGCCCGCGTTTGCCAGCCGTTGGAGTCGGTCTCGTAGCCGTTGGCGTGCTCCGCGCCGAGTTCGCGTCCATCGCTGCCGAAGGCCCGACAGAAGAGCTGGGCACCGTTCGTCATCGCTCTGCTGTCCGTTTCCACGAGGAAGAACGGCTTGGAGAATCCCCAGTGGCGAACCTGGGTGTTGTTGTAGGACGAGGAGCCGCTTGTGCCGTTGGGATAGTTTTCTGTCGCGCTCAACGGAAACGCTGCCCAGTCCCCCGAATTCGTCCGGTAAACCATGCCCGGCCCGGCCATGGCCAGCAGGCGGAACCCGACTCCCGCGAGAACCGCGTTGGCATCGGCGAGGATGACCGTGCCCGGAGCCGTGGGGACGATGTCCGTCAGGATCAGTTTCTCGGAATCGAGCATCCGGGCGGCTTCCTTCCGATGCACCGTGGCGGTGACGCGCCACGCCGGTTCCTTGCGGGAAAGAATCGATCCTTCATTGCCCGTGGCGTCGGAGAAGCTTGTGTAGGTCACGCTGGCGCCGGACCAAAGCGGGTTGGTGGAGACCACCGCGTAATCTGCCCTGCAGTAGGTCCGACCGGGCTGGCCATGCTGGCTCAGCGACTTCAAGGTCACCGCCACGTCACCGTTCGTCACGGTCTGGGGCACGGGCAGCGGTTTCCATTCGGGGAACGGGGGCCTGAGCGGATTGGGCACCGTGATCGAGCCGAGCGCCGTGCCGTCATCCTTGCCGAAGCGCAGGACGAACTTGGAATCGCGGCGGGGAAACGCTCGCAGCGTCAGGCCGTAGATGGTCGGCGAACCGACCATGCCGCCGCCGAAGCTACAGTAACCGCCCTGTTCCGGGAAAGGCTCTCCGTCGAGCGACTCGGCGCGGTAGTTCTGCCAAGGCAGTTGGGCTACGGTTCGGCCGTTCGGTGCAGTCACTTGGACGTAGATGGTGATGCTATTGCTCCCGGACGAGCAGGTGCCGGACGTCGAGCTTGGGATCCAGTTTTGAAACCGGGAGGGCAGGATCTTTTTGGCCAACGCGTGCCACGGCTTCTCGGTGGTGAACTGCTTTCCCGCCGGCAGCACGTCCAAGAACTCCACCTGCATCCCGCCAACGACGATCACGTTGCGCGCCTGCTTCCGCCCGGCCACCAGCAACACCGCAACCACCGCGATAACGAAGGCGCCGCAGAGAAGGATGAAGGCACGTTTCATTTGGCGGCGGAGTTGGTCTTCACTTCGGCGGGGTTGATGAAGAACTCGAAGGTTTTCCCATGGTTCAACACAATCTCCAATGAGGTCATGTTCCCGACCGTAGCCTCGTCCAATCCAAATTCGTAGGACGACGATCCACCGAAAGCCGTCTCGCTCGTCCCGAACCTCAACGGACCGAGATCCTGGCCGTCGCGGCCTTTGGAACGGCAATGGAGCCTGCAGGCGAATAGCGCGGGATCTTGGTCGCATACCACTGTTAACACCGGCCCCGAGGCGCTACCGGTTGGGGCGGCGCTCTGCGAAGCAATGCTGGCAAGGATATGGATCCCGTCCCGCGTCGTCGTCTTCCAGAGGAAGTTCGTTCCCAGAGCGAGGTCGTCCTGAAGCGTGTGCCCGGCATTGCCCGTCGTGGCCGGTTGCTGGTTGGTGACCGTGAAATACTCGGCATCAGGGAGTCCGGCTTCCTGATCCACGAAAAGCTGGGCCACGATCTTCCATGCCGTCTCTTGCCTCGGGAGGCAGAAGCCCTTATTGCCCGTCGCATCGAGGAAGTCCGAGGACCGAACCCGCGCCTTTTGCCAGGCGCTGTTGGTTGTCTTCACTTCATACTCCGGTTTGAACTGCAGGGTGAACGGGTAGCCCATCGCATAGCGTCTCTCGACGAGATTGGTGAATACCGAATTCAGGGTCAGCACCACGTCGCCATTGGTGACGGTCTGGGGAAGCGGCCGGGGCGTCCATTCGGGGTAACGTTTGTGGACAGGGTTGACCAGGCGGACAGCACCAAGCTCTTTCCCATCGTGCCCGGTGAAAACGAGGGTTAAGGTCCGGTCGCGTCTCGGGAAAGCATCCAGCGCCCTGACCAACACCGGGGATTGCCCCGGCGTTGCTGCCGAAACAGAGGTTTCGGTCTCATTCCATGCGGTCACGGCGCCCCGTTCGGATACCGCACGATAGCCTTTCCACGGTAGTTGCACGACGGATGAGCGGTTCGTGGTTCGAAGTTCGAGCAGCACCCAAACGAGGTCGGTCTTTCCTGCAAACGCCCAGCTCTGGGACTTTGGAATCAAGCTTTGTAGGCGTTGCGGCAGCACGGCCCTGGCCCACGAGTGCCAAGGCTTCAGCGTTGTGAACGTCTGCCCCTCCGGCACCACGGCGAGGACGGATACCTCGATCCCTTCGACGACAGTCCGACTTCCAGGCGCACGCCCCCGAACTACGAGCAGGATCAGGAAAATGGCCGCCATGGATACGAGCAGAGGGACTACAATGAGGCGGCGTTTCATTTGGTTCTTCGATGTTCGGCGGTGGATGTGGGTTGTTCGTTGTTCTCGCACCGGCTGGCCGGGCAAGATGCCCGGCCTACGAGATCCGCTTCACGATGTCGGCGAGGATCTCGCGGTCGGAGTTGGGGCGTTGGGCGGACTTGGGATGGGTGTCGTCGCAGCCGATCCAGCCGCGCAGTTTGAGGAACATGGCGGCGGAATGTTTGTAGGCCGGCACGGGCGGCCGGAACGCGAGGAAGCCGAGATACTGGAGGATGTCGTTCAGTTCGTAGAACGACGAATCGCCGGACAACCAGGCGGCGTCGCGTTTGGCGAAGAGGTCGGGGGCGAAGGTGCTCAGACCAAGAAGGTAGTCGCTGCCATACATGACCATGTCGATGGCGAGATCGTTGCCGGTGTAGACGCGGAAGTCCGGCCGGGTCGCATCGCGCAGGGCGAGGCGCTGCCATTCCAAGTCGCGGCGGAGGGAGGAATGTTTTGCGCCCATGCATGCCTTGTTCGCCAGCAATCCGCGGTAGACGTCGAGCGAGTAGATCTTGCCGAAGGGCGCGAACATGTTGCCCAGCTCAAAGCCGATGAACTTGTCGGCGTGTTTCGCAATGGTCTCGTAGGCGGCGACGATGCCTTCGTCGGATTGCTGGGTGAGGCCGTAGCTTTGGAAGATGACCGGCGTGCCGCCGTGCTGCTGGATGAGATCCATCTGCTGGGCGTAAGCGGCGGCGTTGAAGGAGGCACCGGGCAGGTCGACCACGAAGGCGCCGGAGACGAAATGTTTTCCACCCATCTCCGCCTTGGTGATCTCCAACGTGCGGCGGCGGATGGAATCGTCGATCAGGTTGCCGAAGCCGGTGTCCATGTTGATGGCGGGGGCGAGGCCGGCGTTGCGCGTGCGGCGGACGTGGGCGGTGAAGCCGTCGTAGTCGATGTCGCCGTTGGCGTGGAACGGCAGGAGGATGGCGGAGATGCCCTCGATCTTGCGGCGGGGTCGGAGCATGTGGATCGGGTCGATGGACTGGAGGTCGGGAGTCGTTTTCATTGGCGGCTGAATCGAGGTTGGAGCGACTGCATCGGGGAGATCAAGCGTGGGAGTGGCGACAGGTCCTGGATGAACTCGCTTGGCCTCGCAGGCCGGTCCTGCCTACGGTCGTAACGCGTTTCCGCGCGACCTTTGCGGACGAGCCGTCATGAAAATCCTTATCGCCACGAGCGAACTGCATCCGTTCTCAAAAACTGGCGGCTTGGCCGACATGGTCGGGGCTTTGGCCAAATTCCTCGCCAAGGCCGGGCACACCGTCGGCGTGGTGACTCCGCTTTACGCTTCGGTGAAGGTCGACCGGTCGACGCTGAAGCCAATAGATTGGCGGCTGGACCTGCAGGTAGGGATGGGGGTCGTCCACGGTTCGATCAAGACCCACACGACAGCCGAAGGCGTGACGGTCTACTTCGTCGATCAGCCGGACCTTTACGGACGTCCGGAACTCTACAACAACGCGGCGGGTGATTATCCGGACAACCCTGAGCGCTTCATCTTCCTATCGCGGGCCGCCGTGAACTTGGCGCGGTTCCTTCCACCGGCGGTGCGGCCCGAGGTGTTGCACGCGCACGATTGGCAGACGGGGATGGTTCCACTCTACGTCTACCACGGCCGCACCCGCGAAGCCTGGCTGAAGTCGCCGCGGACCTTCTTCAGCATCCACAATCTCGCCTACCAGGGCCGCTACGAGGGGCCGCGCTATGGCAGCACCAGCCTGCCGTGGGACTACTTCCATACGGAAGGCGCGGAGTTCCACCGCGACTTCAACATGCTGAAGGCGGGCATCGCCTACGCCGACTTCGTGACCACCGTGAGCCCGGGCTATGCGGAAGAGATCAAGGGATTGGAGCAGGGCTGTGGACTGGAAGGTTTGTTGAAACGCCGGTCCGAAACCCTGTCCGGCATCCTCAACGGCGTCGACTATGAGGAATGGAACACGACGGCGAATCCGTATCTGCCGGCGGCCTACTCCGCGGCGGATCTGACCGGCAAGGACCATTGCAAAGCCGCGTTGCAGCTTGAATACGGATTGCCCGTTCGACCGGACGTGCCCCTCTTCGGAACCGTCGGACGGCTGGCCGATCAGAAGGGCGTCGACATCCAGTTGGAGGCGCTCGAAGTCATGTTGGAGGAGGACATCCAGTTCGTGATGCTGGGCAGCGGGTCCAAGCCGTTTGAGGAAGGCTACCGGGCCTTGGAAGAGAAATTTCCAGGAAAGATTGCGTGCCGTTTCGGCTTCAGCCAGGGGCTCAGCCACCGCGTCGAGGCGGGCTGCGATTTCTTCGTCATGCCTTCGCGCTACGAGCCGTGCGGGCTGAACCAGATGTATTCGCTGCGTTACGGGACCGTCCCGATCGTCCGGGGGACGGGCGGGCTCAACGACTCGGTCATCGACATCAAGGAGGACGCGCACCTGGCCAACGGCATCAAGTTCCGCGACTACTCCGCCGCCGCGCTGACCAAGGCGATGTATAAGGCGAAGGTGCTGTTCAAGGAGTCCGAACTCTTCGCCCACTACCGCGCGAACGGGATGGCCGTCGATTTCTCTTGGGAGCGCACCTGCCAGGACTACGTGAAGCTCTACAAGCGGAAGGCCTGAGGGCTGCGTGTCGATCCCGGATCCGCGTTCCCGACTGGCAAAAGTTTCCCGTTGCCCGATCCGTGCGGCGACGGCCAAATTCCGCGCCTCGAATGATTGCGGCCGGACTCGGATATTCCCGAACGACCGGACGCGGTCACGATTCAAAACCGCCATTCAAAGCCAGAAGGAACTGAACATGAAGTATGGTCTGAACATCAACCCGACCGGCGCGCTCGATATGCTGTCGCTCGGCGCCCTCGTCCACCGTCTTGACCCCGGACTCATCCCGTTCCGCAAGGCCAACCAGGTGCAGATCCACGTCAGCGGCGGCGAATTCAACGTGGCCGCCAACCTGTCCGACTGCTTCCGCCGGAACACGGGCGTGGCCACCGCCATGGTGAACTACCCCATCGGCGACCTCATCGCCGAACGCGTCCGCGGCATGGGCGTCCGCTCCTTCTACAAGCGCTTCGAGCACGACGGCGTGACCGGCCCCAACATGGCCACTGTCTACAGCGACCAGGGCAAGGGTGTCCGCGCCCCGGTCGTGTTCTACAACCGCTGTAACGAAGCAGCCGCGCAGCTCAAGCCCGGCGACTTCAACTGGAATGAAATCTTCGGCGGCGGCATCCGCTGGTTCCATAGCGGCGGCATCTTCGCGGCGCTCTCGGCCACGACGCCCGAGCTGATCATCGAAGGCATGAAGGCGGCCAAGGCCGCCGGTGCCGTCACCTCCTTCGACCTGAACTTCCGCGCCAAGCTCTGGAAGGTCTTCGGCGGTGGTGAACGCGCCGTGGCCACGCTGCGCCGCATCATGGACCACGTGGACGTGATCATCGGCAACGAGGAAGACCTGCAGAAAGGACTCGGTGTTGCCGGACCCGAAGTCGCATCCCACTCCAAACTCGATACGAGCACGTTCTTCGGAATGATTGATCGCGTCGTTAAGCAGCATCCGAACGTCAAGGCCGTTGCAACGACGCTCCGCGAAGTTCATACGACCAACCGTCACAGCTGGAGCGCGGTTGCCTGGATCAACGGCAAGACCGTCACGGCCCCGACCGCCGAACTGGACGTGCTCGACCGCGTCGGCGGTGGCGACGGATTCGCCGCCGGCTTCATCCACGGCATGCTGGCCGGGGAGACCGAAGAAGATGTCGTCCGCCTTGGCTGGGCCCACGGCGCGCTGCTGACCACGTTCCCGGGCGACACCACCATGGCGACCGAGGAAGAAGTCCGTGCGTTCGCCAAGGGCGGCTCCGCCCGCATCCAGCGCTAAGCGATTCGATTCACAGGCGCGGTTGAGTCCGACAAGGATTCAACCGCGCTTTTCTTTTGTTGGGGATTTCTCCGGATCCTCGTCATCGTCGTTTTTGAGAAACCGGAACAATGAGCAAGACGAGGAGGAGAAATCTTTGCGAGGACGTCAGCCTGCCAGTTCCTTCATCTGCTTAAGCAGGCGCGGAACCGCGACGAACGGGTCCTCGGCCGACTCGTATTCCAGCGCGACCCAGCCCTGGTAGTTCGCGTCGCGGAGGATCTTGAAGAAGCGCGGAAGGTCGGCGGGTTCGCTCTTCGTCTGGCCGGCTCGGCGGATCTCGTCCTTCACCTGCACGTTGATCGCGAAGGGCGCACAACGGGTGAAGTCGGCGTATGGGTCTTCGGTGTGGAAATTTGCGGTGTCGAGATTGATGCCAAGCCACGGGCTCTTCATCTCGCGCACGATGCCGAGGAGTTGGTCGGGCTGGGCCACGATGCCGCCATGGTTCTCGATGCCGAGCATCACACCATGTTGTCCGGCGTAGTCGCAGCACTCGGCCAAAGTCGCGAGGCAGTTTTTCCGCGCATCCTCGTAGCTGACTCCTTTGGGCGCCTCGCCGGCGAAGACGCGGATATGCGGCGCGCCGAGGATCGCGGCGTGGCCGACCCATTTCTTAAGGAGCGCGACGTTCTTCTCGCGATCCGGTCCGTCCGGATGGGTGAAAGTGTTGCCGATGGCCGTTCCGCTCACGCTGAGCCCGCGAACGAACGCGTGGCGGCGGACCTTCGCGACGAACTCGGGTGTGCAGTCGGCCGGGAAGAAATAGCTGGTCAGCTCGACGCCGTCGCAGCCGTGGTCGGCGGCGTAGTCGATGAACTGGAAGAGATCGATCTGCTTGTCGGCCGGAGGGACCTTGGCGCGTTTCGTGGAGGAGTCCTTGAAGAACTCGCGGAAAGAATAGGCCGCCATGCTCAGCCGCAGACGGGGAGTCCCCCGGCGTTCAAACGGTTCGATGGCCAGTGCGCTTAAGCCGACGATGCCAAGTGAACCAACGGCGGCGCGGGTAAGGAAGTCGCGGCGGGTTTGCATGGATTGAAGATGGGCCAGGGGCGATTGGCCGTCGAGTTTCGGTTGAGATCGATGAAGTTCCTGCGCGCGGGCGTCGCTTCTCGGAGATCCGTTCTGGCATCGATGGAGCGCTTCAGGAAACACTCCGCTATGCTTCCCTACGCGCTGACGATCTTCACCGGCGCTTTCCTGCTTTTTCAGGTCCAGCCGCTGATCGGGAAATACATCCTGCCATGGTTCGGCGGAGGGCCGGGTGTGTGGACGACATGCATGCTGTTCTTCCAAATCGTGCTGCTAGGCGGATACGCCTACGCGCATCTGATCACGAAACTGCTGCGGCCACGTTGGCAGGTGATCGTGCACGTGCTGCTGCTCCTGGGTTCATTGGCGGTGCAACCGATCACACCGTCCGAAGCGTGGAAGCCGACGGGGGATGCCGAGCCGGTCGGGCGAATCCTTGTCCTGCTGGCGGCCTCGCTTGGGCTTCCGTATTTCATGCTGTCCGCGACGGGCCCGCTGATGCAGCAGTGGTTCAGCCGGACCAGCCCCGGGACTTCGCCCTATCGATTGTATGCCTTGTCGAACGTGGGTTCGTTGCTTGCCCTTTTGAGTTATCCGTTCTTCTTCGAGACGCAGTTCACCCGGCAGCAACAGGCAGTTCTGTGGGGCTGGGGCTTGGTGGCGTATGCGCTGTTCGCCGGATGGTGCGCGTGGCTGTTATGGAAACGGTCGGGGTCGGAGGCGGTTGCCGCCGAGGTGCAGATGAACGCGGATTTGCCGGATGCCGGACCAAATTTTGGGCAACGCGTGCTCTGGTTGTTACTGCCGGCGTGCGCGTCGGTGCTGCTGTTGGCGACGACGAACAAGATGTGCCAGGACGTGGCGGTGATCCCGTTCCTCTGGGTGCTGCCTCTCGCGCTTTATCTGCTGACCTTCATCATCGCGTTCGACAGTCCGCGTTGGTATGCGCGGCCGCCGTATGCCTTGGCCTTGGTCGCGGGACTGGTGGCGGTGACGTGGGCGCTGTTCGAAGGCACCGATGCCCCGCTCAAGGCGCAGGTCGGCATCTACTGCGGGGCTCTCTTCGTCTTCTGCATGATATGCCATGGGGAACTCTACCGGCTGAGACCCCATCCGAGCCGGCTCACGGGCTTCTACCTCATGATCTCGGCAGGCGGGGCGCTGGGCGGCCTGTTTGTCGCATTGGCAGCCCCGTTGCTGTTCGTTGATTTTCTGGAGCTGCATTGGGGCCTAGGTCTCTGTGCGGTGCTGTTCACGGCGGTCTGTTTCCGTGATCGCTTGGTGTCGCAGAGCAAAGCCGGACGGTGGCTGGCCCTTGTCGCGACGGTCGCCGGATTCGTTGGCTTGGATTTCCTGCTCGTCTGGCTGCATCGAAAATATGGGATCCTGCCTGGCCGTTCGTTGCTCGGGGTGCGGATCGCGGTGCAGTGCGCCGGAGCAGCTGGGCTGTTGTGGTTCGTCCTGGGTGGAGCCTGGAGAGGTTTTCGCCAATGGCGCTGGGTCACGTTGGCCTGGATGGTTTGCGGCACGGTCGCACTGTCTTGGGCGCTGCGATCGCAGGCATCGGAGGATAACAAGACCATGGTTCACCGCTCGCGGAACTTCTACGGGACCCTCGCGGTGACCGAGCACAGCGCCGACGATCCGTCCGGGCATCACTTCATCTTACAGCACGGGCGGATCACCCACGGTCTGCAGTTTACAGATCCGGAGAAGGCCAAAGTTCCGACAAGCTACTACGGCCATGAGAGCGGCATTGGCATGGCGCTGGATGCATTCACGAACCAGGTTCGCCACGTCGGAGTCATCGGTCTGGGCACGGGATCGATCACGAGCCACGGTAGGCCCGGCGATCGCTTTCGGCTGTATGAGATCAATTCGGCGGTCACGGCGCTGGCGACTTCACGTTTCACCTACCTGAAGGATTCCGCGGCGAATACGGAAGTCGTGTTGGGCGATGCACGCCTTTCAATGGAGCGGGAGGCGCCGCAGCAGTTCGATGTGCTCGCGCTCGATGCGTTCAGCAGCGACGCGATCCCGGTGCATCTCCTGACCAAGGAAGCCTTGGCGCTCTACGGCCGGCACATGAAGACCAATGGGATCATCGCCGTGCACATCTCGAACCGCTACCTCGACCTGGAACCGGTGGTCTTAAACTTGGCCAAACATCATGGCTACAACGTGGCCACGATCGAATTCGACGACGAGGAACGGGATGAATCCTCCGAGGAGTCCGCGTGGTGGTTCTATTCCTCGACGTGGATGCTGCTGTCGCATGACGAGGAACTGCTGCAACGTCCGGAAATCCAAAAAATCGCGCGGAAGCACAAGAAGCACGTGCGGAACATCCCGCTGTGGACGGACGACTTCGCGAGTTTGTTCCAGGTGCTGGAGTGAGATTAGGGAAAAGAAAAAGGGCCGGATTGCTCCGGCCCTTCGCAGTTCAGATTTTCATGCGGAATCGGCCTACGCGTTGTAGGTAGAGGAGCTGACGCGGCCGCCGGTGCCGGTCCAGTTCGTGTGGAAGAACTGGCCGCGTTCCTTGTCCACGCGCTCGTAGGTATGCGCGCCGAAGTAGTCGCGCTGGGCCTGGAGCAGGTTGGCCGGGAGGCGGGGATTGCGGTAGCCGTCGAAGAAGGCCAGAGCGGTGCTGAAGGCGGGGACGGGGATGCCCTTCTTGACCGCGAGGGAGACGACATTGCGCCAGCCTTTCTGGGCCTTCTTGATCTCGCCGCGGAAGTAGTCGTCGAGGAGCAGGTTGGCCAGCTTGGGGTTCTTGTCGAAGGCCTCCTTGATCTTGCCGAGGAAGCGGTTGCGGATGATGCAGCCACCGCGCCACATGAGGGCGATGTTGCCGTAGCCGAGGTTCCACTTGTTTTCGGCGGCGGCGGCCTTGAGGAGCATGTAGCCCTGGGCGTAGCTGACGATCTTGGAAGCGTAGAGGGCCTGCTTGATGTCCTCGATGAGGGCCTTCTTCTTCGCGGCGTCCTTGGCCTGGGCCATGGCGGGGCGTGGGCCCTTGAGCTTGCGGGCGGCCTTGACGCGCTCGTCCTTCATGGAGCTGACGCAGCGGGCGAAGACGGCTTCGGCGATGAGCGTGACGGGCTGGGCGAGGTTGGCGGAGTCGATGACGGTCCACTTGCCCGTGCCCTTCTGGCCGGCGGTGTCGAGGATCTTGTCGACGAGCGGGGTGCCGTCTTCGTCCTTCTTGGCCATGATGTTGGCGGTGATCTCGATGAGGAAGCTGTCGAGTTCGCCGGCGTTCCATTCCTTGAAGACGGCGGCGATTTCGTCGGCGGGCATTCCAAGGCCGTCGCGCATCAGGCTGTAGGCTTCGCAGATGAGCTGCATGTCGCCGTATTCGATGCCGTTGTGGACCATCTTGACGTAGTGGCCGGAGCCGCCGTTGCCAACCCAGTCGCAACAGGGCGTGCCGCCATCGACCTTGGCGGAGATGCCCTGGAAGATGGGTTTGACAGCGTTCCACGCCGCGACGGATCCGCCGGGCATGATGCTAGGGCCGAAGCGCGCGCCTTCTTCACCGCCGGAAACTCCGGTGCCGATGTAGAGCATTCCCTTCGCTTCGAGTTCCTTCACACGGCGGTCGGAATCGCCGTAGAGAGAATTGCCGCCGTCGATGATGATGTCGCCGGGTTCGAGGAAGGGAACGATCTGGCCGATGAAATCATCCACGGCGCTGCCGGCCTTGACCATGAGCATGACGCGACGGGGGCGTTTCAGCTTGGCGACCATTTCCTGGATGGAATGGGCGCCGACGACCTTGGTGCCCTTGGCTTCGTTGGCTAGGAAGTCGTCTACCTTGGAGGTGGTGCGGTTGTAGGCCACGACGGTGAAGCCGTGGTCGTTCATGTTCAGGATCAGGTTCTGGCCCATGACGGCCAGACCAATGACAGCGATGTCAGCGTGGGGTTCCATGAGTTTGGTATCGGTAACTTAAAACGGGCCTGAGGACCATAGGGCGGTCGTCCAACGGTGAAAGAAATATTCGTTCACCGAGTAGTGGGTCAGCCGGCGATCTGTAGGCGGGTGTCGCCTTCAAGCATGCGGCGGAGCGGCTCCCAGAAGATGCCGTTCATCGTGTAGAAGGCGTTCAGATAGACGGCTACGACTTCGCGCGGATACACGCCGAGGAGTTGGTCGACGGCGGTGGCCAGTTTGGCGGCGTCGATCGTCTCCGGAAGATCGTCCACGGTGCCTTCTTTGTGCGGGATGCCCAAGGTGTCGAGGAAAGTGATGAGCATCGGCGTATGCTTCTTCACCAGCCAGTAGCGCAGCAGGTTCTGCGCGGCTCCGTCGAGGCGGGGTTTGGCGAGGTAGGAAATGATGTCGGCGTCGCGTTCATCACGGGGTTTACGCTCGAGGAACTGGGGCCGGAGTTTGCGGGCCTCCGCGACGGATCCGAGGATGGCGCGATACATTTCGCGGTCCGTATCGAAGGCAAACTGGAGGATCTCCGCCGAGAGGGCGGGGGGCATGAAGCCGATGAGTTCGTGCGCGGTCAGCATAGTGTTTTCAACCCGGGGGCCGGGCCGGAAGCGGCGGAGGGATTAACAAAGGGCGACGGGGTTGTCACCAGCTCACTTTGTTCCCGCTGGCGGCTGGGAGGGTTCCAAGGGCTTCGTCGTGACGATGGCAATGCGGTGTTTTCGGCAGAGTTCGCGGACGATTTCCTCTTCCAGCACGAGGGTCTTCCCGGGCTCCAAGGCGAGCACGGTCACACCGTTTTCAGCGCAGGTATGAATGGTCTTTGAGCCGATGCACGGTATGTCGAAGCGCATGTCGTGGCCCTCTTTCGCTACTTTAATGGCGACGGCCCCGCCGTTCTTGCCGGCAAGTTTCCCGCCTCGGGCAATACAGGCATCGGTGCCTTCAAATCCTTCTACGGCCAGCACAGTGCCTCCCTTGACGACGACGATTTGGCCGATTTCCAGTCGGGCGACCTCTTTGGCAATCCGTGCGCCGAAAGAAACGTCCGCGCGCTCGCCTTCTGCCAGTTCGCGGCCGATCTGGAATTCGCCCTTGGGCATAAGCGGGACGATCCATGGAGTCGCTTCGATCAGCTCCACTCCGTCTTTCCGCAACTCTTCACCTATCGCGGCGAAAATCGTGTGCGCGTTTTTTTCCTTTAGACGCAGGAGCATTCCCATGGCACGGAAATCGGGCCTTAGATCGAATAAACTGTTGGGGGCGATCTGGCCTGCCATGACGCATCGAGCGATTCCTCGTTCGGTGAATGCGGTAATCAGCTTAGTCAATTGTCCGACGCGCAGCCAGACGACATCATCGACCACTTTGACGATTTCGGGGTCGGTTTCACCTTCGAACGCGACCGCGACAATTCTGGCGACGCCGGTCGCACGCGCTTGGCGGGCGAGCATGAGAGGCAATACCTTGTTACCGGCAATGATTCCGAGCGGTGAGTTGGTGTCTGCGTCGGCCATCTTTTATCGAAGCTAGTCCTCGGCAAATCGCCGCTGCAACGGCATTCCTGAAAATGGCTGCGAGGATTCCGGCCATCCAGCCAGAATCCCCGCAAGACCAACCCAGTCATCGAAACTTCAATTCTTCAGGCCTTCCGGCGGCGAAGCCAAAGCACGGCCGATCCGAACGCCGTGAAGGCCGCACCTGCAATGGCCGGGTTGACTTCCGGCACGGGAGCCGGGGCGGAGCCTTCGTTCGGCATGAGCAATAGGCCGTTGAGCGCGAACGACGAACTCGGAGTTTGTTGCTGGAATCCATCGAAAGGTTCGATGAAGTCCACCGGTTCGTTGAACAAGAGGGCGCTGAAGTGGTTGTCGTCTTCATTCACTCCGATCACCACGCGCTTGATGATCTGCTGGTGGCTCGCGAAGCCGATGAAAGGAGCCGACCCGTCGGACGTCCAGCCGGCACTGCCTGCTTTCAACGCCTCGGAAAGCAGGGCGCCGTTGATGTCGTAAGCCCTGGCCCAGACAGAGAAGCCGCCCCAAATGTCGTTCTGAACCTGGGTCCCGAACGCGCAGATTGGAGCGCTGAAAGTGATTTCAATCGGTTCTGCACCTCTGGCCTTTCGCAGCAGGGAATCGTTGGGCAAAAAGCTACCAAGCCAGCCGTTTCCTTGGTCTCGGCGCTCCAAGCGTCCGTCGTCTGTGTAGACATCGAAACTCAGACCGCTCGGAAGAGGCATGGTGAAGCTAGCACCGAGGTTGGAGTATTCGGGGCCGGCGCTTTGCCAATTCGCGGATTCACTCCACTGCACTGCCGAGGCGGCGTAGATAGCTTGGACCACCGGGCTCGCCTGTGAGCTAAGAATACTGCCGCAAACAAGGACTGCGGCGGCGGAGGATTTTTTTAGCGTCTTCATTGTTGATGTGTTTGAAATTGTGACTGCGAATCAGGTATCCGGCGTTCGCGACATAAAAATGTCCCATAACAAGACGATGCGGTCAATCAAAGATCTGAAAATTTGACTCCGATTACTCTTCGTGTTTCTTAACTGTCTATAAAAGAACAGCTTAAAGGAAATCTATTTATGGACACTTTGCTCGATTGAAGAAGATGTGTGGGGCTGAATTGTTCAATATGTGTCCTGTATTGAGATGTTTGTCGCCCCCAATCTAAAAACCACTGCTTGGCGTATTCTTTGGTCTGCTTCTACATTCAATACATGAAGTCAATGGTCGCCAAGGTCAGCCAACAGCTCGAGGTGGCTGGCTTGGCCCGCATTGGTCAACGACTTCTGGTGAGTGTATCTGGGGGATTGGATTCAGTGGTGCTGCTGGATCTTTTGGCTGAAGCGGGGGGTGCGTTCGGGATTCCGCTGGAAGTGGCCCACTTCGATCATGGTTTCCGTGGAAGCGCGTCGACTGAGGACGCGAAATTCGTTCGTGAATTGACTGCCGCCCGGGGACTTCCTTTCCACCTTGGAGTTCTCGGTGCAAAAGAGACCCCAGAACCCCAATCCGAATCGACGGAGATGAGAGGCCGGCGCTGGAGGCACAAGTTTTTTGCGGAGAAGGCTCAGGAACTTGGGATTCAGACAGTTGCGCTTGGCCACCATCTTGACGATCAGTTGGAGACCGTTTTCTTGCGACTATTTCGGGGAGAAGGTTCTTCGATCAGTGGGATGCAAACGATTGCGCCTAGCCCGGCGAGTTCTGGCGTTCGACTGTTTCGTCCGTTGCTTGGACTGAAGCGGACAGAATTAGCCGAATGGGCTGTCCAGCGGGGACTTGTTTTTAGAGAGGATCAATCGAATCAGGATGAATCATTCACTCGAAACCGGATTCGCAGGAAACTAATGCCACTGATCCTTAGAGAGTTCGGAGAAAGCGCAATGGATGGAATTTTTCGAGCTTCCGAGATTTCAAGTGCGATCGTGGATTGGGCGGATCTGGAAGGCCGCAAATGGTTGAAGAATGAATCGACGTCGGACTTTGACGGGCTTCCTCTAGCCCTGCAGAGAAGCGTCATTCGGATCCAATTACTTGCGCTGAAGATTGAAACGACGTTTCCACGAATCGAGTGGTTGCGGCTCAACGTTGGGCAAACTCTGTCGACCGGCCGCGATAGCCGGATTCAGCGAACGGTGGAGGGCCGAGTTCTGGTGACTCCAAGTCCCCCAG
>JBBRDN010000095.1:0-15325 GCA_038203875.1 Verrucomicrobiota bacterium | reverse complement strand
GACGTGAACATTGCTGGCCTCACGATCTTCATGCAGCCAGTTGCGGGATTCCTGATCGCAATCCTGTGGATCGGAGACAAACCCGGAGCGAACCACCTCTGGGGCAGCCTTGTCATCGTCTGCGGTCTGGTGATCGCATTGTGGCACACGCGGGACAACGGCAACCGAAGCCCGCAACCCGGCTGAAGAGTTCCAACGGAATCATCGGCAGGCCCTAAATCGGGGAGCCCAATGGCACCCACTGCGTAGCAATACGGATGGCCGATCCGCCCCAACTTGGGGAACCCTGGGGGCCGCATGAGTCGCGCTGCGACTCGACAGCCCGCCGCTACTTGCGGATCGATTTCTCCACGGGCCTGCCCAACTGGTTTTATCTGTCGGTTGTCTCCGGAGACGGGAACGTGGCGATGGTCCAGACACCCTCGGTCCCAAGCGGCGTCCGCTACTACCGCGTCATCGAGCTGCCCTGAACCGGGAGACCTCCTGACCAGAAAAAGCAAAGCCCCGGAAGCTCACGCCTCCGGGGCTTTGAATTCGAGGCGGGTCGAGTCGCGCTGCGACTCGACGGCCGGCCGCAGTGCGGCCGGCCCCACCATGGTGACAGCTCAGCGGCCCTTGGGCAGCGCGCCGCGGCCGGCATAGACGGCGTTCTTGCCGAGGAGCTGCTCGATGCGGAGGAGCTGGTTGTATTTGGCCGTGCGGTCGGTGCGGCTGAGGGAGCCGGTCTTGATCTGGCCGCAGTTCGTCGCGACGGCGATGTCGGCGATGGTGCTGTCTTCGGTCTCGCCGGAGCGGTGCGAGAGGACGGCGGTGTATTTGTTGTTCTGGGCGAGCGACACGGCGTCGAGCGTCTCGGTGAGGGAGCCGATCTGGTTCACCTTCACGAGAATTGAATTCGCGGTGCCGGTATCGATGCCCTTCTGGAGGAACTTCACGTTGGTGACGAAGAGCTCGTCGCCGACGAGCTGGGTGTTGGAGCCGAGCTTGTCGGTCAGCTTCTTCCAGGTCTTCCAGTCGCCTTCGGCGCAGCCGTCCTCGATGGAGACGATGGGATACTTGGCGCAGAGTTTGGCGTAGAACTCGACCATCTCGTCGCCGGAGAGCTTCTGGCCGCTGCTCTTCTTGAACACGTAGGTCTCATTGCCGGTGTAGAACTCGGACGCGGCGACGTCGAGGGCGAGGAAGATGTCCTTGCCGAGCTTGTAGCCCGCGTCCTTGACGGCGGCGGCGATGGCGTCGAGGGCGGCCTCGGCGCTTTCGAGCTTGGGAGCGAAGCCGCCTTCGTCACCGACGGCCGTGCTGAGGCCCTTCTTCTTCAACACGCCCTTGAGCGCGTGGAAGATCTCGGTGATCGCCTGGAGGCCGAGGCTGAAGGTCGGGAAGCCGTGCGGCATGACCATGAATTCCTGGAAGTCGATCGGCGCGTCGGAGTGGGCGCCGCCGTTGATGACGTTGGCCATCGGGACGGGAAGCACCTTGGCGTTGGGCCCGCCGAGGTATTTGAAGAGGGGCTGGCCGAGGGCGGAGGAAGCGGCCTTCGCGTTGGCGAGCGACACGGCGAGGATGGCGTTGGCGCCGAGCTTGGACTTGGTCTCGGTGCCGTCGAGGGCGAGCATCGTTTTGTCGACGGTGAGCTGGTCGCAGGCGTCGAGGCCGAGGATGGCGGGGGCGATCTTGTCGGTGACGTTCTTGACGGCCTTGCTCACGCCCTTGCCAAGGAAGCGCTTCTTGTCGCCGTCACGCAGCTCGATGGCCTCGTGCTCGCCGGTGGAGGCACCGGAGGGAACGGCCGCGCGGCCGATGGCGCCGGAGGAGAGGACGATGTCGACTTCGACGGTGGGGTTGCCGCGGGAATCAAGGATCTCGCGGGAAATGATCTCAGAAATGGTAGTCATGTTCGGATTAGGTTCTACAAAACGCGGGCGGATCATAGGAACGAAGCCGGGGGTGTCGAGAGGCGAGATTTCGGGGAAAGAGACCGGCGCTGATCTTGTTTTACTGCAAGTCGAAGGGAAGCCAGCGCGGGCTGTTGGGTGGCGCAGGCCTCCGGCCTGCCCTTTCCGGCGTCGCGCCGGGAAGCGTCATCCGTGCTCGAAACGAAGCCGACGCCCTCATCCAGCCAGTGCCTCCCAAACTCCGCGAGGCGGACGCGCCGGTTCTTTCGACTCGATTGCTTCGGGCGCAAGCGATGAACCGTTCCGGGCCGGAGACCCGGAACAGCAGGCGTGACGCCTGCGCCACCCAAGAACCACAACGGTGTCCCGAACTTTCCTCTTTGATCTTTGGGCTATGCCCATAGCCTCGCGGCACGCCGTGATGAAAACGTTCGAGCAACTCGGGTTCCGTGGCCGCCTGATCGCCGTCGAAGGCATCGACGGATCGGGCAAGTCCACCCAGATCTACCTCCTCAAACGCTGGATGGAACTCCAGGGCCTGAAGGTCTTCTTCAGCGAATGGAACTCTTCCGTCCTCGTGAAGGCCGCCACCTCGAAGGGCAAACGCCGCGAGCTGCTTTCCCCGACGACCTTCTCGCTCATCCATGCCACGGACTTCGCCGACCGCTACGAACGCCAGCTCCTGCCGCTGCTGAAGGCCGGCTACATCGTGCTCTGCGACCGCTACATCTTCACCGCCTTCGCCCGGGATACGGTCCGCGGTTGCCCGCCGGAATGGGTCCGCGGCATCTACGACTTCGCCGCGCTGCCGGACATGACGTTCTTCTTCAAGGCGCCGCTCGAGACGTCGCTCGGGCGCATCCTCGAAGGCCGTCCGGAGCTGAAATACTTCGAGGCCGGGATGGACCTGCGGCTCTCGACCGACATCACCGAAAGCTTCCGCATCTTCCAGGGCCGGATACTCGAGCAGTATCTGGCGATGAGCACGGAGTTCAAATTCCACATCGTGGATGCCTCGCAGCAGATCGAGCCGCAACAGGCGCTGGTGCGCGACCTCGTCAGCTCGTTCATCCCGCTGGACAAGTTCCGCCGCGAGAAGGCCTGAGAACCAAACGACCATGAAAGCCTCTCTTCGACTACCCAAGAACGGCCGGACCATCGTCGTGCCGCAACCGAGTTCGCGCCGCTTCTACGGTCATGGCATTCCCGGCCTCGACCCCTCCAAACTGGGCGGCAAACTCGTCGTCGTCGAAGGCGCGGACGGCTCGGGACGCTCGACGCAGATCAGCCGCCTGGTCGAATGGCTGGAAGGGTGCGGCCACGCCACCGTGCAGGTCGGCCTGAAGCGCTCCACGCTCGTCAGCGAGGAGCTCAACCAGGCCAAACGAGGCAACATCCTCAGCCGGACGACGCTCTCGCTCTTCTATGCGACCGACTTCGCCGACCAGATCGAGAACGTCATCATCCCCTCGCTCCGGGCCGGGTTCATCGTCATCGCCGACCGCTACATCTACACACTCATGGCGCGTGACATGGCGCGTGGAGCCGATCCCTCTTGGTTGAGGAACCTCTACGGCATGGCGCTCGTGCCGGACATCGTCTTCTACCTCAACGTCCCCGCCGAGGAACTGGTGCAGCGCAACTTCGCCAAGGACTACGCCCTCGACTACTGGGAGAGCGGCATGGATCTGGGCCTGTCGCACGACATGTTCGACAGCTTCATCCGCTACCAGGCGATGATCGTGGACATGTTCAAGAAGATGCAGAAGACCTACGGCTTCACCATCGTCGACGCCAGCCGTTCGGCGGACGAGATCAACCTCGAGCTCCGGAAGAAGATCGAAGCCGTCATGCGCGGCAAGTAACCCAACCGACCATCACCATGGCTGAAGCAGGTTCGAAGCAGGAGGTCTACGTCGGAGTCGACATGGGCGGCACGAAGGTGCTGGCAGGCGTGTTCGACACGCAGCTCCGCCTCATCGGCACGGAGAAGGTCAGCACCAAGTCGGAGCGCGGCGTCGAAGCCGTCCTCGAACGCATCAACCGGGTCGTCCGCGACGCGGTGGACGAGTGCGACCTGACGATGAAACAGGTCAAAGGCATAGGCATCGGCGCACCCGGCGCGGTCGATCCCGAGTCCGGCAAGGTCCTCTTCGCCCCGAACCTCAAGTGGACCGATGTCCCGCTGAAGAAGGATCTCGAGAAGCTGCTGGAAGTTCCGGTCTTCATCGAGAACGACTGCAACGTCTGCGCCCTGGGCGTCTTCGAGCGGCAGCTCAAAGGACGCTTCAAACATGTCGTCGGCATCTTCATCGGCACGGGCATCGGCGCGGGCATCATCCTCGACGGAAAACTTTTCAGCGGCTTCAACCGCACCGCCGGCGAGATCGGCCACATGGTCATCGACGCCAGCTCCGAACTGAAATGCGGCTGCGGCAACAAGGGCTGCTTCGAGGCGCTCTCCAGCCGCACGGCCATCTTCAAAAAGCTCAAGGACGAGGTGAAGAAGGGCGAGAAGACGGTCCTCACCGAGATGCTGGGCGACGACCTCGCCGACATGCGAAGCGGCGACCTCCGGAAAGCGATCCGCAAGAACGACAAGCTCGTCACCAAGGTCGTCGAGGACGCCGCCTACTACACGGGCATCGCCGTCGCCAACATCATCAACGTGCTCAACCCCGAGGCCATCGTCCTCGGCGGCGGCGTCATCGATGCGCTGGAGGACGAGATGATGAGCATCATCACCGAGGTCGCGAAGGACTACGCCATGCAGGGAACCTTCAAGGGCGTTGAGATCATCGCGGCCAACGACGCGGACAACGTCGGCATCGTCGGAGCCGCCGTCCTCGCCAAGCGCGAGTCGAAGTAGCGCTTCGTTCCGTCGCCGCAGCCCTCGGACTTCCGATTACGTCATTCCGCCGCATGCCACATCGTTCGCCCATCCCGTCCTCTGCCCGCTCGGCAACGAATGCCCAGCGCCGCGCGGTCATCGACATCGGGACCAACTCGGTGAAGCTCCTCGTCGCCGACGTGGTGGGCGACGACGTCGTTCCCGTCCTTGAAACCAGCCGACAGACACGCCTCGGCCAGGGCTTCTACGAGACCCATCGCCTCCTCCAGAAACCGATTCTCGACACCGCCCGCACTGCCGGGGAATTCGCCGCCCGCGCCCGTGCGGAGGGCGCGGCCCATGTCCGCATCATCGCCACCAGCGCCGCCCGTGACGCCGTCAACGCATCCGAACTTGTTGTGGCCATCGAGGAAGCCGCGCAGGCCAAGGTGGAGGTAATCTCCGGCGATCAGGAGGCCGACTGGGCCTTTGCCGGCGTCGTCAGCGATCCGCGTTTCGCCCATGCCGCCGTGCTCATTCTCGACATCGGTGGCGGCAGCACCGAGTTCATCCTCGGCGAGGAACGCCGCAGTCTTTTCCGCCACAGCTACAAGCTCGGCACCGTTCGCACGCTGGAGAAGCATCCCATCCCCGACCCACCGACGGTGGCTTCACTGGCGGCTTACCGGCAGCATCTCGACGACTTCCTCGCCGAGCACGTCGAACCGCAGCTTGGCCCCACGCTCCGGGCACTTCATCTGCGGCCGGTCCTCGTAGGCACCGGCGGCACCGCCTCGATTCTGTCCCGTGTCCACCTCGCGACGGACGCCTTCGAGCGCGACGCCATCGAAGCCGTCTGCCTGAAACCCTCCGAACTTACCGCGCATCTGGAACACCTCTGGAGCCTCCCTCTGGAAGCTCGGCGCAAAGTCCCGGGCATTCCCGCCGAACGCGCCGACGTGATCCTGCCCGGCGTCGCCATCCTCGAAGCCATCCTCCGGAAGTTCGATCTGCCGGAGTTCCAGGTCAGCACCCGCGGCCTGCGTTTCGCGGCGCTCAAGCCGTAGGTCGGGCTTCCGGCCCCGCCTGCAAAATCACACCGTGAACTCCGCCCAGAGCGGACGATGGTCGGTAAGGAAGTAACGGATGTAGCTGCGGAACTGCACGGGCGTCTTGGTCTTCCACAACTCGGCGAAGACCGCGCCGTCAAAGTCGAACACGCCCACCTTACCCGTGAAACGCGCGCCCGCTCCGGTGGGAAAGAACGCCACCTGGTCGTAGGCCTGGTCGCCTTGGAGGTTCGAGCCGATCATCGTCGAGTGGTCCGGCAATTGGAGCCCCGTTCTCGTCAGCGCCTTAAAGATAGGATCGGAGGGATCGACTTTCGGGAGATTGAAATCACCCAGCGCGGCGATCAACGGGGTGAAGGCGTTCTTGCTCTTCGATTCCCGCTCGCACCAGCGCGCCACCGCGTAGGCCTCGAGCGCGCGCCGCTCTAGGGATGCCTTGGCCGAATCGTCGCCGTAGTAGAGGTGGACGTTTACGAGGCAGAAGACCGTCTTTCCCGACTGGAAGGAGACGATGTAGGGATTCCGGTCAAAGCCCTCAAACTTGGCCAGTGTGGTCTCGGGCAGCTTCACGTTCTTCAGGTCCGACGGCTCGACGGCGATCTCGCCGACCAACTCGCGGGTCGCGACCTTGGTCGAGTCGTAGACGAAGGTCATGCGCTCGTCGTTGCCGGCCGCATCCGAGAAGATCACCCGCCACGTCTTCGGCAGCGCGGCCATGAGTTGGTCGAGACCCGTGCGGTTGTCCTTCACCTCCTGCACCGCCACGAGATCGAACCACGAGACCACTTCGGCGATCAGCGCGTAATCCTCCGGCCGGCGGACTTGGGCGCCGAAGTTCGCGAGGTTCCACGTCGCGAGCAGCAGCCGGTCCTTTGATTTTTGCGGGATCGCGCGGCCGGGTTTTGTGTCCCTCCACTTGCGCAGCGCGGAGCGTTCGGACTTAAGGTCGTAGGGAAATTCGAAGGAAGGTTTTGGAAAGGCGGGCATAGTGTTTCCTGGGTGGACTTTGAGCCGTCGCTGGACACCGGATTGATGCGGTCAAGCCTTCGGGAATGCACGCTGCTTTTCGAGGGCCACCGACCAATGAGACGCCTCTTCAAATCCCGACTGGCCGCCAACTGAGCAAGAACCTCTTCTTCCGGTTCACCAAATTGCTCTTGAACACGGGAAATGCTGGGCGAGTCATACACCGCATGGAAATTCCCGGACCATTGGTGCCGTTCGACCATCAGCCGCGTCAGCGGATCGTCTACGGCTTGAACGAGGTCGATCGCGTCGGCGCTTTGGCCCGTGAACTCGGCGCCAATCGCGTCCTCCTCGTAACCGATCCGGGCATCGTCGCCGCGGGCCACGCCGGGCGCGTCGCCGGGAATCTCGCCGCCGCCGGCCTGCACGTCGCGATGTTTGACAAAGTGGAGGAAAACCCGACGACGGCCCAGGTCGCCCGCTGCCTCGCAGTGGCCGCGACCGAGAAAATTGATTTCTTAGTTGGCATCGGTGGCGGCAGTTCGATGGACACGGCCAAGGGAACCAATTTCCTCCTGACCAACGGCGGCGAAATGAAGGATTACTGGGGCGTGGGCAAGGCGACGAAACCGATGCTCCCTTTGATCGCGATTCCCACGACGGCCGGCACGGGCAGCGAATGCCAGTCGGCTGCGTTGATCGCCGACGATGTGACCCATCAGAAGATGGCGTGCCTCGATCCGAAAGCCATGGCCCGCATCGCGATCCTTGATCCGTCACTGACCGTTTCCCAACCGCGGCGCGTCGCCGCCTGCACGGGCATCGACGCCGTCAGCCACGCCGTCGAGACGTGCGTGACGAAGAAACGCACGCCGCTCTCGCAGATGTATTCGCGGGAAGCATTCCGCCTCTGCGTCCGCAATTTCCCGGTCGTCATGCAGCGCGGGGCCGACGTGAACGCCCGCGGCGAGATGATGCTTGGCGCGGCCTTCGCGGGAACGGCGATCGAAAACTCGATGCTTGGCGCGGGCCACTCGGCCGCGAATCCGTTGACCGCGCACTTCGACATTCCGCATGGCCAGGCCATCGGCCTGATGCTGCCCCACGTCGTCCGTTTCAACGGCGAGGATCCATCATGCGAACGCAGCTACGGCGACATGCTTTCGGCGGCGAACATCCCCTCGCTCGGCAGCAAGAGCGCGGCCCATCGCCTCGCTTCCCTGATCGAGGAGCTCCTTGTCGCCGCCGGGCTGAACGCGCGGTTGCGTGATCTTGGTGTGACGGAAGGGTCCGTTCCCGGACTGTCGATCGAGGCGGCGAAACAGTGGACAGCCAACTTCAATCCGCGCGCGATCACGGCGGTTGATTTCGAGGTGTTCTACCGCGCGGCGCTCTGACGGGGAGGGATTGCGGTTTGCGCCGGGGCATTCCTTTGCTTGGATGCGCGGGTGAACGAGCCGCTTTCTGGCCTGACCCTGCTGGTGTTGGACGACGAGCCCCTGTTGCGGAAACAGATCTCCGCGCACCTGGAACGTCTTGGCGCCGACGTCATGCAGGTTGCAGACGTGGCCGGAGCGCGCCGGTTGGCGGCCGACTTCGACTTCGATTTCGCGTTCCTCGACGTGAATCTCCCGGACGGCTTGGGCACGGATCTCCTGAAGGAAAAAGTCTTCCGCCCCGCGACCGGGGTGATCGTGATGACGGCAAACGGCGGGATCGGCGGTGCGGTGGAGGCGATGCGCCTCGGGGCGATCGACTACCTCGTAAAGCCCTTCGACCCGGCGGAACTTCCACTCGTCGTCCGCCGCGCCCAGCACTCGCGGCAAAGCGCGCGCGCCATCGAGCACCGCCAGTCCAAGCCTGACGACGACGGATTCTTTTTCGGATCGGCGCTCGGCGGCGTCCACACGCAGTTGGACAAGATCCTCGCGGCGGATCGCCGTATGGGCGAACACCTCCCACCGGTGCTCATCGTGGGCGAAACCGGCACGGGCAAGAGCACCATCGCCCGTTGGCTCCACCGCAACGGCCCGCGCGCCGGGCAGGAACTCGTCGAAGTGAACTGCTCCGCGTTGCCGGAGAACCTGGCGGAGTCCGAACTCTTCGGCCACGAACGCGGCGCCTTCACCGATGCGAAGTCCGCGCGGCTCGGATTGTTCGAGGCGGCCAGCGGCGGATCGTTGTTCCTCGACGAGCTGCCGAGCCTGTCTCCAGGTCTTCAGGCCAAGGTCCTGACGGCGATCGAGGACGCGAAGATCCGGCGCGTTGGGGGCAACAAGGCGATCTCCGTCGACGCCCGGATCATCGCGGCGACCAACCGCGACCTGAAGGCGGCCGTGGCGGCGAAGGAATTCCGCGAGGACCTCTACCATCGCCTCGACCTCTACCGGGTGGTCATCCCGCCGTTGCGGGATCGTGGCGAAGACGTCCTCAAACTGGCGGGCAGATTGATCACCGCGACCTGCCGCCGCCACCGCGTGAGCGAGAAGAGAATCTCCAAACCTGGGAGTGCCCGGATGCTCGCCTACCTATGGCCGGGCAACGTCCGCGAACTGATGCACGAGATCGAGCGGGCCGTCGTCTTCGAAGAAGGATCCGAACTCGACTTCCCCCACCTTTCCGGCGCCGCAGCCTCAGGAAGCGCCAGCCTTCCGGCCACGGAGTGGTTCAACCCGGCGTTCCGTTATCCTGCCGACGGCTTCAGCCTCGACCAGGCCATCGATCGTCTGGTGAAGCGCGCTTTGGAGCAGACCGACGGCAACGTGTCCGGGGCCGCCCGGCTACTGGGAGTAACCCGCGACTATGTCCGCTACCGGATGGACGGCGGAAAACGGGTGGATGGGTGACCTCACCCAATATCCGACCCAGTCCGGTGGGGATATTCACCCAAGGATGGGATTTCCCGCCGAGGCTGTCTTTGGAGGATTGAGTAGAATAACCAATGGTATCAGCGGTTTCATCGACTGCGAGCCGGGTGGCATCGGATGTGCATTGATATTCGTTAATCACACCCCAGAGCAGTGTGAGGAAAGAATACCATGAAAAACATCAAACAAGCCGTATTGGGAACCGTTGTAGGGCTGGCGATGATCGCGTTGAGCGCTCATGCCGAAGACCGCGTCAAGAAGCCGGAGATCGGCGCGAACGGCGGACAGGTCGTCCGTCCCGAACGCCCCGAGCGCCCGGACCGGCCGCAGTTGCCCCCCGAGATCCGCCGGTTGCTGGCCGTCTTCGAGAAGGCCCGCGACACGTATCTGGAGAAGCAGAAGGAGCTGCTCAAACAGCTCAAGGACGCCACCGAGGAACAAAAGGCCGCGCTCCGTGAACAGCTGAAGGAGAACCAGGACAAGTTCGCCAAGATCCGCGCGGAACTCCGCGAACGTCTCAAGGAACTCCGCGATCAGCTTCCGAAGCATCGCGACGCCATCGACGCAGCGAAGGAAAAGATCGACGGACGTCCCCGCAAGGGCGAGTGATCCCAGATCAAGGGCTCAGGCCCTTTCCCAATCAGCTCCAGACGAATCCACGTTCGTCTGGAGTCTTGCTGTAGCCCAATTCCAGAGCCGAACGCATGTCGTCCGCCGTTCAACGCTTCGTCGCAGCCTGCATCTGCGCGTCGTCCTCCTTGTCCATGGTCGCAGCCGCCGGTCCCGGTGAATCGGCCGACGCGAAGATGGCCTCTGAACTCGACGGCGCGGTCAAAGCCTTCGGCCCATGGCAGCACTTCTATTCCGTGTCCACCGGCATCGGCTACCGCGACAACGTCCTGCTCTCGGCCGTTGACGATCGTGGGACGCCTTTCATCCATACATCGGGAGACATCACGATCGCACGGTCGGCGCAGGAGGGAGCGCAGGTAAACGTCTTCCTCAGCATCGAGGACAACCGGTTCTTGGACGCGCCAGACCTCGAGGGAGAACGGTTCATCATGGGCCAGGCGCAGGTCCGCCATGACCTGAATGACTTCTACGAGGGCGGACTGACCTTCCAGTATCTGATGCAGGATCAGGTCCTCGACATCTCCGAGGATTTCTCCACGCCCTTGAGGCTCCCGACCATCGCGCACAGCTACAGCCTCCGGCCCGACGTGCGCCGCTACTTCAACGGCGGATGGTGGATGGAACTCGGCGGCCTCTTTGCGCGGCAGGAGCTCGACACGCCGCTCGACAGCTATTGGGAACAAGGCGCACGGATCGGCTTCAGCGGATACTACGGCCGGCGTTCGCAATGGGAGATCTACGGACAATTCGGCGACCGGCGCTACGACACCCGGACCACAACGGACAGCCAGGGTTTCTCTCTTCCGGGCACGCGCCTGAGCTACTTCCAGCAGGAATACGGCTTCCGCCTTCGCCATGTTTGGGACGACGCGAAGCACTTCCGCACGACGAGCCGACTAAACATCCAACTGACCGAGGACAGCGGTGGCGGCTATTTCGACTACCAACGCGTCCAGCTTCAGCAGCAGCTCCAGTGGAAGGCCGAACCGTGGGACATCACGGTAAACGGCAAGCTCAGCACCTACCGTTATCCTCTCCAAAACGTCGGCACCGCCGCCGAGGTGCGTGAAAGGCTCATCGTGTCCGCGGGCGTGAACATCCGGAGAAATCTCGGCGGACCATGGATTGCCTTTCTCTCGGCCGAGTGGGAGGACAATCTCAGCAATGAACCTCTGGATGAATACCGGTCAATGTCGGTGATGACCGGAGTGACCCTGGATTTCTAGCCCACGCCAGATGGAAAAAGTGCGCCACCTTGAACATCTGCTGCTCGCCTCACGGCGGACGACGCTGGTGTCGTTGATGGCCGTGATGGCGGTCCTGTGCGCCGTCATTCTCGCGGCCCGGGAAACGATCCGGCAGCGCATCGAGAAGCAACTGGCCTCACGCGACGGCGAGGTATTGTCCGCCGTCGTGCAGATGGAACAGGCCGCACTCGCGGACCCGTCGCTCGGCCTGGATCTCCGCGAGCCCGACAACCAGCTCAACACCGTCCTGCCGGCGTCGCGTCTCCGGAGCGTCATCGGCGTGCGGTTGTTCCGACCCGACGGGATCTTCGCCGATGCAATCCCCGCGAGCATCGCGTCGACCCGGTTGGCGGAAGCGGAACTGAAGTCGATGTCCGCCGGCAAACCGGTCTCGCGGTTCGAGGACGATGTTTCGCTCGAGGATGTTTTCGTCTATCTGGAGGAATTCTCGGAAACCGAAGGCCGGCGGGTGCCGCTGCTGACGGTCGATCTCCCGCTTAGCGACGAGCAATCCGGTGCCCTTCTCGGTATCGCCCAGTTCCTGATCGAAGGCACCAGCCTCAGAGGAGAATTCGCGGCCCTCAACCGATCACTGTGGATCCAATCTGCCGGAATGTTCGTCGTCTCTTCCAGCCTAGTCGCTTTGGTTCTCTGGCTCGGACATCGCCGGGTGTCGCGCCTCCAGCGCGACCTGACGGAACGATCCCATTCGTTGAGCGAGGCCAATCGCGAACTGGCCCTGTCCGCCCGCACCTCGGCCGTGGGCGCCATCTCGGCCCATCTCATCCACGGGCTCAAGAATCCCTTGAGCGGCCTGCAACAATTTGTCGATGGCCAGGGCCAAGGACCCGACCACGCTGACTGGAAAGACGCTTCAGATGCAGCCCGTCGAATGCAGGCGTTGATCGCCCAGGTCGTTTCCGTCCTCCGCGACGATGCGGCGGCCGGCGGCATCCAGTTGAGCGTCGCCGATGTCTGGGCCGGTGTGAACAGCGCCATGGAGCCTCATGCGCGAGCGCGCGGAGTCCGTCTTGAAGCGAAGGTCGACTCGCCCCGCGAGCTCGATGGCCGGGCGGCGAACCTAGTGACCTTGATCTTGGAAAACCTGGTTCAAAACGCCCTTCAATCGACGCCTGAAGGCGGAAAAGTTTCGGTAACCCTGTCCGACACCGCAGCCAATAATCTGCGATGCGAAGTCCGCGATGAAGGTCTCGGGATTCCGGCAGGAATGGCAGCGCGTCTCTTCCAGCCGGTCGCGTCGACCCGCAACGGTGGAAGCGGAATCGGCCTGGCAATATGCCGCCAACTGGCCAACCACTTGGGAGCAACCCTCGAACTTGAGCAAAACAGTGAAACCGGATGTCTCTTTGTCCTCTGCGTGCCGCCCGCTCCGATGGCTGGTCCTGCTGCTCCTGCTGGCAGGCGGGCCGTTCACGGCGCGATTGACGGCTGATGTCGCTCTGCCGCTGCGCTGGCGATGGTCGGCTCCATCGCCCCATGGCAACAACGTCATCGACATGGCCTATCTCGACGGGCTCATCGTGCAGGTCGCCGAACGCGGCCAAACCTTCGCCAGCACCGATTCGGATTTCTGGCAGCCTCTCGATGCCGGAACCACGAACTCGCTCCGGTCGGTTGCGTTCCTCAGTAACCGACTGCTGATCACCGGCGAGAACGGCACGGTTCTCTACGCCGACACATTGGATCAGATTCGTCCGGGTTCGCTTCCGACGATTACGTCGAACTGGCTCGAAGGCGTCGCCGCCAGCGCGTCGATCGCCGTCGCCGTCGGTGACAACGCCTCGATCTATTCGTCGTCCGATGGTGTGACATGGACTCAACGGTCGCCCCCCGTTGGCACGACCGCATGGCTCCGAAGCGTCGCCTATGGTCCCGTCAACGGCGGCATCTTCGTCGCGGTGGGAGAAGGTGGAACCATTCTCTACACGACGTCGCTCCAACCTTTGACCATCGCCAAGGTGGTCAACTCAGGAACGACGGCGAACCTAAGTCGGGTCCGTTATTTGCAGACCTTGCTCGGGAACTACTTCATGGCCGTTGGAGATTCCGGGGTCGCGCTGCGCAGCACGGACGGAAAGAACTGGGCGGCCGAAACCGGGATAGGGGCGACGGGAAACCTCTACGACGTGGCGGCCAATTCGATCTCCAGAGTGCTTGTGGGCGACGGTGAAGTCCGACTCAAGGACCACAACATCGGTTCGAGTTGGGTTAGCCAGATCGCCCTGGGAACGAATGGCCCGCCGACTTGGAACTACCTCTCGGCCGTCGGGGTCACAAACTACTTCCTGATCGCCGGAAGAACCGGCCTGAACTCCGAGTTGTTCCGGGCAGGAATCGGTGCCCCGACGTCATGGACTACCGACCTGCCACTGCCGCGAAACTGGCTATGGAACATCACCCACCAAGCCGGCAACTACTACGCCGCCGGGGATTTGAACACGATCCTTTCGAGTGCCAACGGGGTCGACTGGGTGCGGGAAACGATCACATCCTCGGCCACCAACGGGGTTCTCCTCGGCATCGGCGGCACCACCAATCTCCTCGTCACCGTCGGCAATGGTGGCCAGATCCATTCCAGTCACGCCGGGTTCACGAACGTGACGATCACAAACATCGTCGGCACGAACATCGTCGTAACCAACCAATTGGTCTCCACCTATGGCGTGGTCTGGATCCCTCGTAGCTCGGGTCTGACCAATGACCTGCAAGGAGTCGTCGCGACGTCGGATCTCGTGGTCGCGACAGGTGACGCCGGCGCGATTTTGACCAGCGTCAACGGAATCGATTGGACGAAACGAAATGCGCCCACCAACCGTTTCCTTGCGTCGGTGGAATTTTTTTCCGGCGGGTGGGTCACCTGCGGCGAGTCGGGGTGCATCGCGACGAGCGTCGACGGCGTCTCATGGTCAGCCCGGTCGCTCGGCACCACCAACTGGATGTCGCGAGTGCGGCACGTCGGAGGATCGCTCGTGTCAGTGGGACAAAACGGCAGCGTCTTCACCAGTGCCGACGGAACAAACTGGACCCAGCGCTTGACCGGAACGACCCGCTGGCTCAACGACATCACGTTTGTCGACAACACATGGTTCATCGTCGGCAACCAGGGCACATTGCTGACTTCGACCAACCTCGCCGCATGGACGCCGCAACCGATCGCGACAGGCAAGTCGCTCTATTGCGCCGCCACGTCCGGTGGACAGCTTGTCGCGGCGGGCATTGAAGGAATCATCCTCCGGAGTTGGCCCAAGCCACCGACCAACAGTGTCGACATTGCCCAGTTTTCCTTCGGGTATCAGACCAACGTTACCTTCCTCCCGCTCACCACAAACATAACCTCCCAGAACTTCTATTTTCTGGCGGGCTCAATCGATCAACGTTTTCAACTCCAGTCCTCGGCCAACCTCACAACCTGGAAAACGAACGCCACCCTGGAGTTCTACGACAGTTCGGCGACGTTGTTTTTCCTCGAAAACCGGGCCCTCACTAACACGCCTTCGACCGAGTTCTACCGGACCAAGATTGTTCCCTAGCTGTGACGTTCCAAGAGGTTGTTCATGCGGGGAGGAGTTGGAAAGGTGGGTTTGTGAAAGCAACACCGATCCAACCACCACGCCCGCATGAACGCCCATAGCAATGCCAAGCTCACCCCGGTGAGTCGAGCCGAGATGGTCCGCCGTGTCGTCCAACTCCACCGGCCCGCCGCCGAGGTCGCCGCCGGGTTCGGGATCTCCGTCCGTTCCGCCCGGAAGTGGCTGGCCCGCTTCCGCGCCGAGGGGAACGCCGGCCTCCAGAACCG
>JBBRDN010000094.1:0-15344 GCA_038203875.1 Verrucomicrobiota bacterium | reverse complement strand
GCGTCATCGCCTTGCTGAAGAAGAACCTCGCTGAGCCGCCGCCGCTGGAAGAGATCGCGAAACGCGTTGGCTGCAGCCCGTTCTACCTCAGCCGCACCTTCACAAAGGAGGCCGGCATGACCATCTCCCAGTATCAGCGGAAGCTCCGTCTCGAACGCGCCGCCGACCTGCTCAAGGCCGGCCGCCACAACGTGACCGAGGCGGCGATGGAGGTGGGCTACTCCAGCATCAGCCACTTCAGCCAGGCGTTCCACGAGATGTTCAAATGCTGCCCGGGCTTGTATCCGTTGGGCGCTCCGAAGAAGTAGGCGCGGGTTGGTTTGTCCACGAAGGGCACGAAGTAGCACGTTCGCAACAGAGGTAGGGTGGGCAGTCCTCTGCCCGCCGCCGGACACCCGGCGTGTCGGGAACCTTGAGCAAGCCCCACGACGCGCACGGAGTGCCGCGCCCTCCCTCAGCATCCTCGTTCCATCCTCACCGCTGTGGCCTGGAATGCCGCACTCCGAAAGCTCAAGACGAGCAGCTCACTTCGATCTTCTTCAATTCCGGGGGCGGTGGTTCCGCGTAGCGTTCCAGGCCGGGATGTTCGGCGAAGGGGTTTCGCAGGAGGCGCATCAGCGTCTCGATCTCTGAGGTGTCGCGCTTGTGGGCCGCGTCGATGACGCGTTGGGCTAGATGGTTTCGGAGGATGAACTTCGGATTCACCCGGTCCATGCGCGCCTTGCGTTCGGCATCCTTGCTGCCTTCGCCCGTGAGCCGAGCGGCGTAGCGTTTGGCCCAGGCGTCGTAGGCGGGGCGATTCACGACGAGATCGCGCAGATGCGGGTTGTCGGCGCCGGGCGCGGTGGAGAAGGAGTTGAGAGCGCGGAAGAAGTTGGTCAGGTCGGTTCCACGCAGCACTTCAAACGTGTCGCGGAAGATTTCCTCGTCGGTCGGGCTCTGGATGCGGAAGCCGTGCTTCGCGCCGAGCAGGTCGAGGAAGTGCGTGGCGAGTGCGGGTTCGTAGTCGCCGATGGCCCCGGTCGCTTGGTCGGGAGTCATCAACGGAGAGAGCGCCTGGCCGAGGGCCTGGAGGTTGAAGTGGCCGATGCGCGGCTGCTGGTCGTAGGCGTAGAGGCCGGTCTGGTCGGTGTGGTTGCAGATGTGGCCCGGATCGAAGTCGTCGAGGAACCCGAACGGGCCGTAGTCCATCGTGAGGCCGAGGATGGAGAAGTTGTCCGTGTTCATCACGCCGTGACAGAAGCCCACGGCCTGCCATTCCGCCATGAGCTGGCCGGTGCGGCGGACGACTTCCTTGAACCACCGGTAGTATTTGTCCTTTGGGGCGACTGATGCGAACTCGGGGTAGTGCTGCGCGATGACGTAGTCGGCCAGCGAGCGGAGGTTGTCGACCTGGTTCCTGTAGTAGAAGACCTCGAAGCTGCCGAAGCGCACATGGCACGGAGCCATGCGGAGGATCATCGCGCCGGGCTCGGGTGTTTCGCGGAAGACGGGTTCATCGCTGCCGACGAGGCAAAGCGCGCGTGTGGTCGGAATGCCCAAGCCATGCATGGCTTCGCTGCACAGATACTCGCGCACCGACGAACGCAGCACGGCGCGGCCGTCGCCGAAGCGGGAGAATGTTGTTTTGCCCGCGCCCTTCAGGTGGAGATCCCACTTGTCGGTTACGAGGTTGAGATGGCCGTTGTAGAGACCCTTCACGGGCGAGCGCACTTCACCCAAAAGGATCGCGCGACCGTCGCCGAGCTGTGGCACATAGCTGCCGAACTGGTGTCCCGCGTAGAGCATCGCGAGCGGATCGCTTCCGGGTATGGGCTTCCGACCGGTGACAAAATCCAGGAAGTGCGGCCGCTGTGCTTCGGCGGGGTCGAGATCGAGCAGATTGCCGGCCGCTTCGTTGAAGTGGACGAGCCATGGATTCTCGAATGGCTCGGGTTGGACGCGTTGGAAGAACGTGTCCGGCAGCCGGGAGTAGGTGTTGTCGAAGGTCAGCGCCTCGATCGATCGCATCCGGCCAACCTAGGCACAGCGCGAGGCCCCGAACAAGAGCAGCGCTTCAGGCCCCGAGAGCGTGCTGGATCGCGCGCACGAGGGTTTCAGGGTCCACCGGCTTGACCAGAAGGCGTTTCACGTTGGCCGCGCGAAGATCGTCGTCGCGGATGCCGGCGGCGAACCCGGTCATGATCACGATGGGAACCTCGATCCCGCAGCTGCGAACGGCTTTGGCTAGTTCGATTCCGTTCATCCCGGGCATCGTCCAATCCGTGAGGATGAGATCAAAGCCCCCGTGGTCCAACAGGAGTTGCAGGGCAGTTTCCGGCGCCACGACGTGCTCGCCCTCGAATCCGGCGTGTCTCAGCAGGCGGATCGTGGACAGGCCGACAGCCACTTCATCATCGATCACGAGGATGCGCTGGCCGGATCCATGGGGAATCGCGCGCGGCCTAGGGGCATCGCCGGAGGCGGCCTGGTTGATGGCCACAGGCAGGTAGACGTCGAAGCGCGCTCCTCGACCAAGCGCCGTGTCCAGGAGGATGAGCCCGTGGTGGGCTTCGGCGATGCCATGCACGACGGCAAGACCGAGGCCGGTGCCCTGCCCCGGACCCTTCGTGGTGAAGAACGGTTCGAAAACGCGTTCGGCCGTGGCCGCGTCCATGCCAGGGCCGCTGTCCTGAACGCGGATGCGGAGGTGCGGCTCGTGTCCGAGGCGGGTCAAAGTGCCTCCCAAGGATGCGGGGTCGGCGATCTCCGAGACATCGAAACCAATTCGCCCCGGCGAACCGGCAAGCGCCTGGACCGCGTTCGATCCGAGGTTCGTCAGCATCTGGTGGATTTCTGAAGACCCGCAAGAGGCGGGGTTGAGCGGATCTTCGATCGAGCAGATCCATTCGATGTTCAAGGGCGCCCCGTGCCTGAGTTGCCCGATCACTTCACGGACGACTGGTCCCACATCTGCGGTCTCGCGGCTGTTCCCCCGTTTTCGGCTGAAGGCGAGGATCTGGCGCACGACCTCGGTGGCGCGGTGGCAGGCTTTCAGGATCTCATCGAGACTTTCGGACGCGGGGTGGTCCTTTTCCAGGTCCTCGCGGGCGAGGTTGGCGTTGCCCAACATCACAGCGAGCAGGTTGTTGAAATCGTGCGCGATCCCGCCCGCGAAGGTCCCGAGGGATTCCATTTTCCGCGCCTGCTGGAGGCGGGCCTCCAGCGCGGTGTGCTGTTCCCGGGCCACTGCTTGGGCCGTGACGTTGCGGACCATGTTCAACAGCGTGTCTCCGCAGGGGACGATGCGGGCCTCGAAATGTTCGGAGCGGCCGGCGATATCGACCACGTAGTTGAGCAGTTGGACCTTGCCCGTCTGAAAGGCCTCCTCGACGCATCGGTGCCACGAGTCGGTCACAGATCTGGGGAAAAACTGCGAGATATTGCGTCCAAGAATCTCGTTGATCGGGGCCACCAGTTGGGACGTGTCGTTCGTGTAGACGTCGAGGTAATCGCCCGCCCGTGACTGAAGGATCATCAGGTCTGGAATTGCGCTGAGAAGGGCCTTCTGCCGTTGGCTCGCCTCGAGCAGTTGCTGGTGTTGCAGCCGGGGCCGGGTGATGTCCTCGAACGAAGCCACCACTCCGGAGACCTCCTTGGTTCGGGAGTCAAGCAAGGGCCGGCTATTGACCGAGATCCAGCGGGTAGATCCATCGGGGCGCCGGATTCCCATGATGACTTTTTCCTGCGGCTTGCCCGTGCGGAGCGTGACTGTCGCGGGATGATCCGCGGGTGGGAAAGGTCCGCCGTCTTCCCTGATCGTCCTCCACTCGGGGTTCATCGGGGCGCTACCGGAGATCTGGGCGGCGGCGAGGCCGAGAATCTCCGAGGCGGCGGTATTGCTCGAGGTTGTCCGTCCGGCGGCGTTCTGGACGACGATCCCTTCGGCCAACGACTCGATGACGGTTCCCAAACGGGTCTCTGCCGCCGCTTCCCTGAACACCTGCTCCCGCATGATGTGCCCCTGGTGTTTGGCCTTGTTGAACATGAACCAGCCCCAGACCGCGGCCATGGCCATGGATAGCGCGACACACACCAGCGCGAACATCAACCGGCTGGCGTTCCAATACGGCGGGCCCTCGAGAATCTTCAAATCTTCCAAGGATCGAATCACAACCCTGACGTTGGTCGGCCGACCCATGAAGTCCTTGGTGAGGGACGAAATGCCGGTCACCTCGATCCTGGACCCGGGCCGGACCACGGGTAGCTCGTTGGCCCGATACCGGATGAACACGATGTTGTCGTCCTCAGAGGCGACGATCGCCGGGTCGTCGGATCTTCCCGTGTCCCCGATGACCGTCGCGACGATGCGGACAAGATGGGCGTCTAGCGTGGCCCCCAGGAGATCGGACACGTGGACTTTCTCGGGCTCCGGCTCCGGTCCGGCTCCGACGACCCGGATCTGGGCCGCGTCGAGCTGGACCGTGGTCGAGTTGGACGCGACGAGGCCGACCACCTGGAGACGTTCGCCGGGCCGGAGTTCGTTCGTCCATTGCCCGCGGGCATAGAGGCTGTCCGTTGCATCCCGCATGAAGAGCGCCTCGCGGGCATACGTGACGACACCCTCCACTTTCACGAAAACCGCAGCACCGGGTCGTGAGGCGAAGTTGGTCACCGACGCGATCGGGACGGATGGACCGGCCCATGCCTCCTGCGGGGACGAATGGGACTGGGCGAACACCCGGCAAGCCATCAACGCCGCCAAGCTCAGGGCGGCGAAAAGAAGGCATCGACAGGTTCTGCTCCTGTTCAGATCGAGAGTGGACTGGCTCATGTCGAAGAACGGCCCTCTGGCGATCCCGGCATTGCGCCAACCCCGCGCAGGATTGGCGAAGGCGCCGCGGTTCCGGGCTCAGGCCCTTGCGGTTCTTACCGTGAACCGTTCGACCCGAGCCGGCGGGAGATTCATCCAGACAACGGACGCTCCGGTGCGCTCGAAACATTCCGGGAACCGAGTGCGGCGATGGACGGCGTAGGTGTATTGGACGAGCACCCCGCCATCGGCCAGCAGTCGCCGGACTTCGAGAATGAGCCGGGCAACTTTCCGGCACGGGATGGAACGAAGGGGCAGGCTGGACAGAACGGCGGAGATCTTCGGGATCTTGCCGCCGAAATGGAGCCGGAGCAGGCGGTTCAAATCGCAGGCGTCGCCTGTCAGGACGCGGAGTTTTGGGAAACGCAACTGGAGCGCCTTGGCAAGCGTGGGGGAACGTTCGAGGGCGATGAGGCGCTCTGCGGGGACCTTTGCATCAAGGATCGCCGCCGTAATCGCCCCTGTTCCCGCGCCAAGCTCGACGACGTATCCGGAGAAGCCATCCACGTCATGCGCGAGGCTGGCCATCTTTCGGGCCAACGCCGGCGAACTGGGAAACGCGGCTCCCATAGGACCCGGGTTCTGCACCACTTCGCGACCGAACAGGGCCAGCGTTTTGAGTAATTGGGCAGGCATGGCAGGAAAATTCCCGGCGAGGAGTAACCCATGGCTCGACCAGATGCCAGCGGATGCTTCAGGAGTTTCTGAAGGAGGCTTGGCCTTCAGGCGGCGGGAAGCCTACGGTTCCACATGCTCTCGCTCCTGCGGGCCATCAGTATTTTCAACGCGGCCATCTGGTTGGGCTCGTCGCTGTTCTTCGCCTTCGTCGTCGCGCCGACACTTCTGGCCGCACCGATGAAGGCCAATCTTGGGCCGTTCTGGGCGGGATTCGCCACGCAGGCGATCATCGCGAAGCTCTTCTGGATCCATCACGCCTGCGCCACCATCGCCCTCGTCGCCTCGGCTTTGGAGCACCTCTACGCAGGACGGCCGATGGAGAAAACGCTGACTTGGGTTTTGTTGCTGGTCCTTGGACTTGGACTCATCGGAGGGTTCGCGCTTCAGCCAGTGCTGAAGGACCTCCACCTGAAAAAATATCAGGGCCGCCCCAACAGTCCCGAGCTGATCGACGCCACGCGATCATTCGGCTTGTGGCACGGAGTGTCGCAGGTGGCCAACCTGATCTGCCTCGCCGGGATTTCGTTCTACCTTTGGAAGACGGCAATTCCCAGGACAGGCCAGCGGGCCGCGTCGATTCCGCGGTTCAATGTCTGATCCGGTCTTAAGCCCGTGCGGTTGGGAGGCAACCAAACCAAGGATTGATTCCCTTTCAAACAACCTGCTAATACTCCCGTCCAGCGCGGGCGATGGCAATGGACGGTCCTCGGCCCCACGACAATAGGATTCCGGCAACGAATTAAGTGGCGTGCCCATCGCGCCGATGAAACGGACAGCATGATATCGAACGAGAGACCTTCGCCGTATGGCTACCGCCCCCAACGGCGTTCTTCAGGCCACGGCCATGGCAATGGACATGGCGGACAGGGAAACTATGGAGGCCAAGGTTCCGGCTTCGGACAGCCTAAACCCCAGGTCAACGAAGACACCCTGCGCACGGAAAAGATCCAGATCGAGCGCAAGACATTCATCCTGACGCTTAAGGAAAACCCACGTGGCCGTTTCCTCCGCATCACCGAAGACGTCAATGGCCGCCGGGACAACATCATCATTCCCTCGACCGGGCTGCAGGACTTCAAGCGGCTCGTCGACGAGATGGTGAAGCTGTCCGACGAGACCCCGCCGAACATTCCCGGCGTGGATCCCGCCTATCCGGACTATCCGGTGGACGACGCCCAGCCGCCTTTCGAGGACAATGGCAACCTCGCGCCGGGGCCTGACCAAAATCCCGCCTGAGCGGGCGCAACAAGCTTTGGCCGGTAGTTCAACCGTTGGGTTGGTTGCCTGTTTAAGTCTTTTTCTTGGGGGCTGATTTCTTCTTGGCCGCGGCTTTCTTCGGAGCCGCCTTCTTGGCGGCAGCTTTCTTCAAGGCGGGCTTCTTGGTCTTCTTTTCCTCGGTCGGAGGATTCTTCGGATCTATGCGCCGTGCGTCGCCCCAGAGGCCTTCGATGTCGTAGCGTTCCCGGATGTCGGGCTTCATCACGTGGATGATGACGTCGAAGTAGTCGAGGACCTGCCACGCGGTCGGATGCTCCCCGTCCACCGATGCGGGCCGAATCCCATGGTCTTCGGCGAGCGATCCGCGGATCTCGGAGATGATGGCGCGGATGTGCGGTTCACTGGAACCGGAGACGAGCACGAAGAAATCCGTGACCGAAGAAATCTTCCGCACGTCGAGGATAACAGTTTTCTCCGCCTTCTTGTTGTCGGCGAGTTCGTGGCAAAGCAGGGCCAGCTTGAGCGAATCCATTTCCTCTAAACTATGGGCCGAGGCCTAAAGATAAAGCCGATTCGCCGAGATGGCCTCGGCGACGGCCGATGGAACCAGATGCCGGATCGACAAGCCGGCCTTCACCCGATCCCGGATCCGCGACGACGAAACGCCGAGCGGAAACCCGCTCAACACCGTGCCCCGAAACGGCGCCGGAAGAAACGGCGCGGGGTCGCCGGGCCTTGGAATGACGACGAACTGGGCCAGGTCCGCCAGCGCATCCGCATCGCGCCATTTCGGGAGGACCGGAGCGTGGTCGGCGCCGATCAGGTAGGACAATTCCGCACCGGGGTGTTCGGCTGCGATCTCGCGCAGCGTGTCCACGGTGTAGGAAATTCCCCCGCGTCGGAGTTCCCGATCGTCGACCTCGGCCCACTCCCATCCCTGCAAGGCGAGACGCAACATCTGCGTGCGGACCGCTCCGAGAGTCGGTTGGGTGCTGGGTTTGAAGGGAGACTGGGCTGCGGGAATGAAGACGACGCGATCGAGGTCCAGTTCCTCCCGCGCCGCCTGCGCCACGAGCAGATGGCCGAGATGCACCGGATCAAAAGATCCCCCGTAAACGCCCAAACGCATCGCGTATAGTTCAACGGGCTCCGCCGTTTCGACCAAGAACATTCTCCCGAGCCTGATGGCTTGCCCGGACCAACCTGATCTGAATTACTGGACTGGACACCCGTCAGAATACCAAACATGAAGCCCTACGCGCTCAACTTCCTCGCCGGCCTATTAGCCGCAACCGTCGTTCACGCCGCCGATCCGGCGCCGAAAACCCAAGCGGCCGCCGCGAAGCCCGCGGATACTTCGCCGACGCCCACCGGCCAACAGGTCGACGGAGCATTCACCAAGGTTGTCCTGGATTCCGACCAGATGATGAACGGTTCTTTCCAAGACACGCTCAAGGATCCGATGGAGATGGCGGTGGCGAAGGACGGGCGCGTTTTCTACGCCGAGCGCAACGGCATCATCAAGATGTGGAAGCCCGACTCGAAGAGCGCGGTCGTGATTGCAGACATCCCCGTGTTTTCAGGGCTCGAGGACGGAATGCTTGGAATCACGCTCGACCTGAATTTCGACAAGAACGGCTGGGTCTACCTGAACCATTCGCTTCCCGAGACCACCAAGGATGCGCGCGGTGAAAAGGACGGCGTCATCCGTGTTTCGCGTTACACTCTGAAGGGTGACCAACTGGATCTGGCGTCCGAAAAAGCTGTCATCGACATCAAGACCCAGCGCGAGCAGTGCTGCCATGTCGGCGGCTCGCTTGGCTTCGACTCCAAGGGCAACCTCTACATCGCGATCGGGGACAACACGAACCCGTTCGATTCCGAGGGCTTTTCTCCCCATGATGAGCGGACCGGACACAGCCCGTGGGACGCCCAAAAATCGTCCGCCAACATGAACGATCTTCGCGGAGGAATCAGCCGGATCCACCCCGAACCGGACGGCACCTACACCATTCCGAAGGGCAACCTCTTTCCGCCTGGCACGCCCGGCACTCGTCCCGAAGTTTATGTGAAGGGCACTCGCAATGGATTCCGTCTCTCCGTCGATCAGAAGACCGGGATCCTGTATTGGGGCGACGTCGGTCCTGACGCTGGCGGAGCCGACCCGAAACGCGGACCGGCCGGTTTCGACGCAGTCATGCAGGCGAAGCAGCCCGGGTTTTTCGGATGGCCCTATTCCCGTGGCGACAACAAGGCCTATGCGAAGGTCGATTTCGTGGCGCGTGCCCGATACCAGAAGGAGCGGGCCGAATACGACAAAGCAGTCAAGGATGCGAAGGCCGCCGGCCAGCCCGTTCCCGCGAACCTCAAGGCACCGATGCCCTACACCGCTGGCGAACCGATCATGTTCGATACCGCAAAGCCGGTGAACAATTCGCCCAACAACACGGGGATCAAGCAACTCCCTCCCGTCCAGCCCGCCTTCATCTGGTATCCCGCCGGCACCTCGACCCGCTTCCCCGCTGTCAACGGCGGCGGCGGCCGCACCGCGATGGCCGGTCCCGTGTATTACTACGACGAGAAGAACCCCTCGAAGACCAAGATGCCCAAGGAGTATGACCACACCCTGTTCATTTACGAGTGGAGCCGGAACTGGGTCGTCGCCGTGCATCTCGACGAGAACAACAACATCGCCCGCAATCCCGATGGCACGCCGAAGATGAAACGCTTCTGCGCGAACATGACGTTCAAGCGCCCGATGGACATGGAGCTCGGCGCGGACGGATGCCTCTACCTCATCGAATTCGGCACCGCCTGGGGCAACAACAAGGACACCCAGATCATTCGCATCGAGCACAGCGGTCCCAAGCAGGGAACCGTTGCCGCCAACTAAGTCTTTCTAAGCGATCAATGTTCGCATCAGCGGCGATCTACGCGATCGCCGCTGTTTGCTTTTGGGAGGGACAAAGACAAATCACTTGCCGCGAGGGAGAGCGTTCGCCTATTTAATCAGTCGGTTGATCGTAGTCGCTCAACCTCCCGCGTGCGCACGTGGCGGAATTGGCAGACGCGCTAGATTCAGGTTCTAGTGCCGCAAGGCTTACAGGTTCGATTCCTGTCGTGCGCACCATCTCCTCTCTCAAATGGAGCGGTTCCAAAGCAGCGGCAATCGAGTGCCGGCATTTGTGCCGACCGCTTGGTTTCTTCGCTTGAACTGGCCCTCCCCTTGGGGCGATATCCAGAGCTCTTATTGCTATGACCTTGGCGGATGTGCTGAAGCCGGAGAACATCATACCGGAGATGCGGTCGACAGATCGCTGGCAGGCCATTGATGAACTCATCGATCGCCTGGTCTCGACGGGCACTGTCAGTGGGGAGCATCGCGAAGCGATTGCGACGGTCGTCAAGAAGCGCGAAACCTCCATGTCCACCGGTATCGGTTTCGGCGTCGGTATCCCCCACGCTTCCACCGATCTGATCCCAGAGGTCATCGGAGCCCTTGGCCGGTCCAAAGCAGGGATCAACTTCGAGGCCCTCGACAACCAGCCTGTGCATCTCGTGATGCTGTTCCTCGTTCCCCAGGGGCAGTTCCAAAAGCATCTCCATACTTTGGCGAACATCGCCAAGCTGCTTCACAACCGAGAGTTTCGGCAGTCCCTCGAAGAAGCGCCCGATGCGGAGACCATCCATCGCATCATCAAGGGCCAGCCGGGCAAATAGCCGACCGTCCAAGCGCCCCGGGCCCACGGGCGCGTTCCATCACAACCGCTCACGACCGTGCTGCACCTAGACCTCCAAGACCGCCTGCAGGAGGCGGTCAAAGCCGTTCTCCCCGACGCCGACCTCGTCACTGTGCAAGTGCGGTCCTGTCCGGATCCGAAGTTCGGCGACTATCAGACTTCGGCTCTCATGGCTTTGGCCAAGGAGCGCAAGATGAACCCGCGGCAACTCGCGACCGACGTCCTGGCGAAGCTGAAGGCGGACGATCTTTGCGAGAAAATCGATATCGCGGGTGCGGGCTTCCTCAACTTCCGCGTAAAGTCTGAAGTCGTCGGCCAAGCCGTGGCCGCTGCCTTCCGCGGTGAACACCTCTTCTTCCGCAAGACCACGCACCCCCGAAGCATCGTCATTGATTTCAGCTCCCCCAACGTCGCAAAGCCGATGCACGTCGGCCATATCCGGTCGACCATCCTTGGTGAAAGCCTCGCGCGCGTCTTCCGCTTCCTCGGTCACCGGGTCGTCACGGACAACCACATCGGCGACTGGGGAACGGCGTTCGGCAAACTGCTCGTGGGCTGGAAGGAATCGCTCGATCGCGACGCGCTGCAGCGGGATCCGATCGGCGAGATGGAACGGCTCTACAAGAAGATCAATGCCGAGTGCGACGCCGATGAGGCAAGGCTGGAGCTGGCCCGCCGCGAACTCGTGAAGCTCCAGCAGGGCGACGCCGAAAATCTCGCCATCTGGAATGAGATGATCCGGCTCTCGCAGGTCCAGTTCGATCAAGTCTACGGCCGGCTCAAGGTCAGCTTCGATCACACGCTGGGAGAGAGTTTCTACAACCCGCAGCTTCAGGCGACTGTCGATGAACTAATCGCCAAAGGCATCGCTCGCGAAAGCCAAGGAGCGAAGGCCATCTTCAGCGATGGTTCAGTTCCACAGAAAGAAGACCCATTCGTCGTCCAACGCGATGGCGAGTGGCTGGATAATCCGGCCCTGATCCAGAAAAACGACGGAGGATTCAACTACGCGACCACCGACCTAGCGACACTCGCGTATCGGATGGCGACGTGGCAGCCGCATGAAATCGTCTACGTCACCGATGGTCGGCAGCAGCTCCATTTCCGGCAGATATTCGCCGCCTTTCGCCGTTGGCGTCCCGAGGTCGAGAAATCGGTGAAGCTGGCCCACGTGTGGTTCGGCACCATTCTCGGTGAAGACGGCAGACCCTTCAAAACCCGTAGTGGCGACACCGTGAGGCTAACGGAGCTTCTTGATGAGGCTGAGGAGCGAGCCTTTGTTGCGGTTTCAGAAAAGAACCCGGCATTGGAAGAATCGCAGCGCAAGGAGATCGCCCGCGTGGTCGGTCTCGGCTCTGTTAAATACGCCGATCTGAGCCAGAATCGGCAGAGCGACTACGTTTTCAGCTGGAACAAAATGTTGGCTCTTCAGGGCAATACCGCTCCCTACCTGCTCTACGCCTACACCCGGTTGGCCGGGATCCTTCGCAAGGCCGGAAATGATCTTCCGGATCAAATGCGAATACCCGCTTCCGGATTGAGCCTGATTGTTGCTGACGAGCTCTCACTCGCCAAACATCTGCTGAATTTCGGGCAGGTTCTGGAACTGGTCACAGAGGAGTATCGCCCGAATTTCCTATGCGCCTATCTTTACGAATTGGCGGGGCACTTGGCGCGTTTCTATGAAAGCTGTCCGGTCCTCCAAGCCTCAGGAAACGAGAAGATTACAAGGTTGGTTCTTTGCTCTGTTTCAGCTCGAGTTCTGCACCAAGGCTTGAATCTTCTTGGAATTGAGAAAACTGAAACAATGTAACGAAATGCGACTTTTAAAGACATACTGTCTCGAAAGTTGACATTTCTTCTTGCCTCCTGCGTTAGTCAAGATAAGGTGAATGCAGTAACCACCTTATCATCATGAAATGGCCGGAAATCCAAGCTCCTGATTCCCATCATGTAAATGCAGCCACTGGCTGGTTGGAGCTTGGAGCTCCTCAGGATGCCCAGGCCGAGATTGAGAGGCTGAGTTTTCTTCTCCGGTATCATCCTGACGTTCTAGTAATCCGCTGGAAGATCTGTGCGCGGATGCTTCGCTGGGATCACGCCTTGGACTTGGCTCGCTCAATGGTGAAAATCGCCCCGGACCGTCCCGCAGGCCACATCTGTCTGGCGCATAGCCTTTACAACAACCAGCGGCCTCAGGAGGCGCTGACGGAGCTTCGTAGCGCGGCCCACAAATTCCCTAAAACCAGCGCGATTTTTTACTTCCTCGCCCGGCTTGCCTGTCGTGTTGGACGGGAGGCGGAAGCAAAGCTGTGGTTGGGCCGGTGGAAGGAAATGGTGGACGAAAATGCCATCAAAAACACGATCAACGACGACCCGAGTCTTGCCCCTATTTGGAAGGATCTCGGGGTTTCTTTCGAGAAACCCGCCGCGCGTTCAAGCCAAGTCACAGTCCCTCCCAACCCTGACTCGGGCTCAAAGAATCGTTCCTGAGGATCCCGGATTGTCTTTGCGGCCGGTTGCGTTCAACGAACCCCGACCGTCCTCCGGTGCCCTTCGGCCACTTGGACGAATCCACTCGCCATCTTTTCCACTGAGAAGGTTGATTGCGCCGCATCGGCAGCTGATCGGCCCAGATTTCGCGCACGAGCCGAATCCATCAAAAGCGATTCGATTGCGTCGGCCGCGGCAGTGATGTTGCCCGGCTCAACGAGGATCCCCCCGCCGCTTGGCTCAACGAGTTCCGGGAATCCGGCATGGCGCGGTTGGACGACGGGCAGGCCGGACGCCATAGCTTCGATGACGTAGAGGCCGAAGGCTTCGCCGTAGAGCGCTGGCGTGCAGAACACGTCGCAACCGGCGAAGAAGGCGAGCTTACCTTCACGATCCACGTTCGGGAACCACTCCACTTCACCCAGAACACCGGCCAGTTGGAGACGTTCTTTTTGCTGGGCGACGAACGCCATGTCGCCCGGCCCGCAACCACCGCCGACGTGCAGCTTCAGAGTGCGTGCGCCGAGGCGCTTCTTCAGTTCGATGAACGTGCTGACAACGCCGTCCAAGCCCTTCTGCTGGCACATCCGGGCGAAGTATCCGAGGACGGGCGGTGTCTTCAGGGATTCGCTGCGGCCTTTGGCGACGTCGCCATAGCCGTCGAGCTTGATGCCGTTGGTGACGACATGGACGCGGTCGGCGCGGAGGCCGAGGCGTTTGGCCATGAGGTCTCCGAAATACCGTGTGGGTGCGATGAAGTAGTCACAGTCGCGCGCGCGGTCCCGCATGGCATTCCATGCTCGTGTGCGCAGGGACTCGGGCATGGAATCGAGAAACGTATCCTCGCCTTGGAGGACGCACGCGATCGGGCACTTTAGTTCCTGCCTGAGCCGGCGGGCGAACCCCGCCAAGAGCGCGTTCGACAGGCATACGACATCCGGCTTCGGCTGGGTCTTGAGCCAGGCAACGAGGTCTTCCAGTTCGCGCGCCTGGTTGCCTTCCTCGCCAAGGATCATCGAGATGGCGATCTCGCCGACGTCCTCTGGCCGGGTCTTCCCGGCGTGTTTGCCGGCGATTTTCAACAGCGCGGGCAATGTGAAGATCTTGTGCAGCCACTTGGGCGCGCGGCGATACCATGCGGACTTCTGGTCGAAGTAGACGTTGATGCCGCTGAAAAACGTGGGCGTCCCGACGGTCTGGTCCGCCTCGTCGAGGGTGAGCGGAAGGTAAAGCGGGACCATCAGGGTCTGGTGGCCCTGGCGGCGGAGTTCCGTGACGAGCGCGTTGTCGCGGAAGCAGCCGCCGCAGAACATGCCGCCGGCCCCGGGTGTGATCTGGACGAATTTCATCGTGACTGGGCGGGAAGCTGCCTGAGGACAGGCTTCGGCGCAACGTGACTGTGCCGGCTACGCCGCCACGGCTTTTGGGGTGGAAAACTTCGGCGCACCGTAGGGCATTTCCGCGGGAACTTCCGTAACCTCGGCGAAGCGGCTGAAGAGTTCGGTGAAGTCCTTGTTCACGTCGCCGGACAAGGCGTCGGTGATCTGGTCCTTCATCTCCGGATACTTGTCCGTGACGTTGCGGAACGTGATCGCCGGATCGTAGAAGGCGTAGATCAGTTTCCGCATGTTCTCGATCCCCTGGCGCATCGCATCGCTGTAGACGGTGAAACGGTGGGCCGAGACATCTCCGGCCACCAAGGCCTCGTGCACTGCATCCGCGCTGAGCATCCCGCTCTTGAGCGCGAGCATCACTCCTGAAGAGAAGACGGGGTCAAGGAAGCCGAAGGCGTCGCCGAGCAGCAGCAGTCCGTCGCGGCCGCAGAACTCCGAACGGAAGGTGTATTCGCTGGTGATCCAGAACTCGTCGGTGCAGGTGCCCTTGGAGAGGTATTCCTTGATCCAGGCGTTGTTTTCGACCTCGCGGTGGAACATCTCCTTCGGATCCTTCACGCCGTCTCGGGCGAGGTATTTGCCCTCGGCCACGACGCCCACGCTGACCATGTCGTTGTGCTGCGGGATATACCAGAACCAGCCCTTGTCCGGCAGGAAGGCCACTGTGGTGCCGCCCTCGTCGATGCCGGAGTCGCGTTTGGCACCCTTGTAGTAGGTCCAGACGGCGACCTTATTCAGCTTGGGGTCCTTGCGGCGCCAGTTGAACTTCACGGCGGCAAAAGATTCTTTGCCCGAGCAGTCGAGGGTCATCTTGGCGTGGATCTCGTTTTCCACTCCCCGACTGTCCTTGCCCTTCACGCCCATAACGGCTTCGCCGTCCATGAGCAGGTCGGTTACGGTAAATTCCTCCCAGACTTCGGCGCCTTTCTCCTTGGCCGTCTCCATCAGCATCAGGTCGAACTCGGAGCG
>JBBRDN010000093.1:0-15414 GCA_038203875.1 Verrucomicrobiota bacterium | reverse complement strand
GAAAAGATGAACTGAAAAGATGAACTGAAAAGATGAACTGAAAAGATGAACTGAAAAGATGAACTGAAAAGATGAACTGAAAAGATGAACTGAAAAGATGAACTGAAAAGATGAACTGAAAAGATGAACTGAAAAGCCTTGCTACCCACTCCCTAGTTTAGGAAATGGAAAGATGTTCCCAGCAAAAAGCAAGAGTATGGTCGCATCACCGCCGTATTCGCCAAACGCACGTATTGGGTCTAACGAACCAAGAAAGCAGTCTATGGCAGATTTCGAAATAGAGAAGAGGAAGTGTTGGCCTGGAGAGCCTGCACATGTCGGTGCATCTCATCGATCAAGGGTTGGCAACAAGTCAGAAGAAAGGAAGCCTTGGGTTCGCAATGATAGCGGGTTTTCTAACGAGCAGAGGAACCTGCAGGCGGTCTTTTGGCGGTGTGATTTTTTGCTGCGGAATCCAGCAAGGATCGGAGTTGGCTTATTCATGCTTGCGTGCGGATTAGCGTTCTCTGCGCCGTCTCCCGAGCTGATGGCGTTTCAATCGATGACTTCTGGCCGCACCTACGTAAGGGAGGCGGTGGTGATGCGTTCATTTTTTAAGCCCACTGGTGAGCCAGAAGAGACGGATGCGTTCCGGTTCGGCTATTCTGGTTCATCGTGGTATTTAGAAAGACTAGCGATTGCGCCTGATGCAGATTTGCGTTTTGAGCGGAATCTTTCAATGCCAGTTGTTGGTTCCACAAGAACTGTAACATGGGCCGCAAGTCCGCGTAATGTGCATATTGCACCTGTCGAGGACAACTCTAGCAGTGTTCCCAATGTCCAGCAAATCATTGCCTCAACCTATGTCAGATCGGTTCTTGGGATGGGGTTTCCATCGCCCTTTGGAAAAGTGGCGGAATGGAATGGTCTCAATGTTAGTAACATGTTTGTTTATACAGACCCAACACACCCTAAAACAAATGTTGCGTCCTCAGTTTTTGGCGAATTGAAAGTCGATGCGAATGGCCGACCCTCGAATCTGACCTACCGGGCGAGTGGCAACTATCTCGGGTCTAGCATATCATACATTTATAGTAATATCTTACACGGATTGCCTTCTTATATTATAGAAGAGCCGTTATATTCCGGAGGCTCTGTTTGTGTATCAAGAATTGTTAGCTTAGATGTCACCACAAATAGCGAGATAGAGTTTACACCTGCTATGTTTGTTGATGTGACGACAAAAAAAGTAATAACAATATGGTCGAATGAAACTTCTTTTACAGTAAGAAAAGACAGGCTCACAAAAAATCTAGGATTAAGCAAAGAAGTTTCTTCTGGCGGTAAAATTGTCCTCTTGTGTTTCATTGGCTTTGGAATTTTGGTTGCGGTGTTCTTCGTCGTTCGCCGCTATCAAAACTTAAACAATAACGACGAAAAGTGAGGTAATGTATGAATATAAGTAGGTTGGTTAAAATAACGGTCGGTCTATTCACAACGTCCGTTGCTGCTTGGGCGTGTATTGGTCCTGACTCGACGCCTTGTCAGAGCACTATTCCGGGGAGTCCGTCTTGTCCTGACAATAGCGGGCATTCTGCGGTTTGCACAACTACTGGGAATAAGGATTCAAACGATCCAAATGCATCTACTGGAAGTGGTGGGACCACGCCGACTAGTGGAATCTGTCAATATAATTGTCAGTGGTATGACAATCGTGCATCGAAGTGGCGCGATTGTGGCACAAACTCCACCTATGGCGCATGGAGCGGCACTATTCCGAACGACACACCTTGCCCCGGCAGTGGCTCTGGAACCTAGCCGTTTGTGATTTGTGATATGCTGCGCCTTGTTACTGGTGTTCTTCTGTTGTCGACCTTGCTCCTTAAGGTGGCTGCTTTGATTCACAACCATGCCTTGCTTAGTCTAATTGACGGCGTGCTGCCCCTGACTACTCGAAGTGTATTGAGTATTGCAATAGTCGCTGAAGTGGCTTGCTTGGTTGCGTTGTCCTTGGCACGAACGTCGCATATTAGTGCTGTTGTTATTCTTGTTTTTATCATTCCCGCCAGCATTTACCGGCTGGCGGGGACTTTTCTGGGAGTGGCGCATTGCCCGTGCCTTGGGTCACTCACCGGTTGGTGGCCGTGGTTGGCGGCGAACGAGACGGCGGTTCTCAACACCATCGCGGCCTGGATGTTCCTGAGCGCGGTGCTGGTGTTGGCACGGAGTCCGGCGGGTAAAGAAGGTGCCGGGGAGGTTGTGGCGGCATGATTCAGGAATCCATTTCCGTCAAACCCACAGTGGAAAGTGTGGCTACTGGCCTGCTTGGAGATTTGCCCGGTCGGGGGACCGGGCCTACGGGGGGTGGTGATTCGCCGACCGGATCTGAAGTCAATGCGGGGGGATGGGTCTTGGCCGGTGTCGCCGGTTTTCTGGCCGTGCTGCTGTGGCTGTCCTCCGGGGCGGTGATCCTCGGGGCGGACGAGGGGATGGAACTGGCCAAAGGGCTGCTCCTTGTGCAGCGCCCGGAATTGGCGGCGTCCGCGTGGAATGATCAGCCGTGGTTTTTCTCGCAGATGCTCGCGCTCTTCGGAGGGGTTCCCTTGGCTGGGCGGGTCTTCGCGGGGGGCTGCACTTTGGCCCTGGTCTGGGCCTTGGGCCGGTTCTCATCTGGCAGCGTCGGCATTGGTGCGTTGTCTCAGTGGGAGCCGCTGGCCGTGCTGGTGGAGCGGATTCTCTGCCTCTTGTTTCTCTTTGCCTGGTCTTCCGTGACGCAGTTGTCCGTCTCCGCCATGTGCGAGTGGCCGGCGTTTTGTCTGGCGGTGGTGGCGGTGGCTGTTTTGCCGCTACGAGCCGGGGAGTGGAAGCCTTGGCGGTTTGTTGCGGCTGGAGCCCTTCTGGCAGTGGCCACGCAGATCAAGCTGACGGCATTGATCATCGGCCCGGCACTGGTGGCGCAGGTGGTGGTCGCTTATTGGGCCAAGGTAGGGCGGGCTTCCAGCCTGCCCAATTCGGGATCGGCGGTCGATTCGGATAAGAAAAAGGACAGGCTGGAAGCGCTGTCCTACCTTGGTGCGTCTGTTTTGGCGTTTGCGGCGGTCTTCGGGCTTTTGACCTGGTGGTCGCCGGTGTGGGATTGGGCGCAGTTGTGGGGCAGCCATGCCACGGCCGGAGCGGCGGAGAAGGCGGCAAGCTATGGGTTTCATCCGTGGGAATGGATCAAGGGTGCGCCGGGGACGATATTGGCCGCCGGGGCGGGTGTCTGGTTGCTCGCCTGGACGGGACGTTGGCGGGAGCTGGTGTTTCCACTGGTGTTGTTGGCCACGGCGGGTCTGGTGCATTGGTTCCACCGGCCGTTCTGGTTTTATTACGGAGTCCACTTCGCGGTGCCTTTGGCGTTCTTGGCGGGGAAGGGTGTGGTGGGGTTGACCGGGATGTTTTTCAGTAGGGAAGACATCCGGCCGGGTGCGGACGCCCGGCCTACGGGGAGACAGGGGGAATTGGCCATGATGGCCGCTGTTTTCTGTGTGGCGTTGTGGTTCGGATTTGAGGGGGCGAGGTTGATTGCGCAGATTCGAGGAATAGCGCAGGCGGAGAAGGTGCAGGACAACGAGATGGTTGCGACGCTGAAAGAGTATCAAGGCCGGGTGAAGTGGGCCTACTCGCGGAGGAGCTTCCTGGTCTATCACGCGGGCTTCGTCCAGCCGCCGGAACTGACGGTCCTTTCCAAAAAACGTTTCTGGAGCGGGAGCATGACGGAGGCATCGGTCCTGGAGACGGTCCGAAAGTATGACTGCGAGGTGCTGGTGCTGCTGCCGGAGATTGAGATGAAACAGGAAGCGTGGAAGAAGCTCGTGGAAGAGCGTTATGTGAATGTGATGTCCAGCGACGGGGCCACCCTCTTCGTGGCCAAACGGCTGGACCCGAAACCGAAGGTGAACGCCGTGACCGAGGCGCTCAAGAAGCTCGGGCTCTGAAATCGCACGATGAAGGTCGATCTCGTCATTCCGGTATTGAACGAGGAGGCGCAGTTGGAGGCGTCGATCCGGCGCCTGCTCTCGTCCGGCATCGCGGGATGGCCCGCCGCTGTCCAGATCATCATCGTGGACAATGGCTCGAAGGATGGCACGGCGGAGATCGCAGGCCGGCTGGCCGCCGGGATTCCCGCCGTTTCCCATCATCGGCTGGAGGAGCGGGGCCGGGGGAGGGCTTTGAAGACATTGTGGCTCCGATCGGAGGCGGATGTGCTGGCCTATATGGACGTGGATTTGTCCACGGGCTTGGAGGCGTTTCCGAAATTGATCGCTCCATTGGTGGCTGGCCGAGCTGATCTGGCCATCGGCTGTCGGCTGCATCCGCAGGCGCGTGTCATCAGGGGGTGGAAGCGCGAATTCATCTCCCGTTCCTACAACCGGCTGGCGCAGGGCATGACGGGAACACGGGTTCGTGACCTGCAATGCGGCTTCAAGGCCATCACCCGTCCGGCGGCGCGGCGTCTCCTGCCGATGGTGGAGGATACGGGCTGGTTCTTCGACACGGAGCTGCTGTTGCTGGCGGAGCATCTCGGCTGCCGCATCCATGAACAGGCGGTGACATGGACGGACGATCCGGACAGCCGGGTGCGGTTTTGCCGGACGGCGTGGGAGGATTGGAAGGGTTTGCTGCGGATGCGCCGCGCTTTGAAGCGCGGTCAGTTCGGACTGCCGGTCAACCTGCAATCCAATCCCATTCCATGACGAATACAGGCGGGGACTTACCGTCGTGGAACCGGCGCGTCTGGCTCTGGATCATTGGCGGAAAAGCGGTGTTCATCCCACTGCTGGCGCTCGCGCTGTGGCTGGTCCCGGAGATGGACCAAGGCGGGTTCTACGGGAACATGATCCGGTGGCCCATCGGCGGCGATCCGACCTATGCGTCCCACTGGGCGACGTGGGATGCGCCGCATTACTTCAAGCTCGCGGCCGAAGGCTATAAGGCGGGTGAACCGCAGTGCGCCTTCTATCCGCTCTGGCCGGGGATGCTCGCCATGGTCTCCAAGCTGACGGGAATGAACGTGGTGCTGGCCGGTCTGCTGCTGGCCAATATCTTCGCCGTGGCCGCAGCGGTGCTCTTCCATCGGTTCGCGGAGTTGAAGCTTGGCGCGGCCGCAGCGGGGAATGCATTGATCCTCCTGCTGGTCTTCCCCGGAAGCCTGTTCCTGAATTTCGCCTACACGGAGGCGCTCTTTCTTCTGCTCTTGACGGGACTCGTGCTTGGACTGGAGGAGCGGCGGATTTGGATGGTGGTCGTGTGCGCGGCGCTCTTGCCGCTGTGCCGCGCCTCGGGGCAATTCGTGCTGCTGCCGTTGGCGTTCATCGTGTGGCGAAGACGGGACCGAGCGTCGATCGTGGCCGTCGTTTCACTGGTGGCGGGAGTTGCGGCCTACTACGGGATCATGTGGGCGCTGACGGGAAACGCCTTCGAGGGTGTGCAGGCGCAGAAGAACTGGTCCCAGAACGTGGGGCTGTCAGGCAAGCTGTGGATGCGGCCTTGGGAGAGCTTGGAGGTGTTGCCCGCCGTGACAGGGTTCCACAACTACAAGGGATCGTTCCTCGACCGGTTCTGGTTCCTGCTCGTGTCGCTCCTGCTATGGCCCTTGTGGAGGCGTGACCGCGAGGCGTTCTGGTGGGTGGTGGCGTTGGCCATCTTGCCGGGATTGTTCAATTCATTCGGCTCGCTCACCCGCTATGTCGCGGTGGCTTGGCCGCTTTTCCTGCTTGGCGGTGCTTGGCTGGCGAAAGACCGGTCATGGAAAGGAGACGCCTTGCTGGCGACCTTTGCGGCCCTGCACCTCTGGCTGACGTGGCGGCACGTCAATTTCCAATGGGCCGGCTGATCGAACAGTTCATGCGCTTCGGGCTTGTCGGCGTGATCAACACGCTGCTGGACTTCGCGCTGTTCAACCTCCTCGCCGGCAAGCTGCGCTGGCGGAAGATCCCTGCGAACCTCGTTTCCACGAGTGTCGCGATGTCTTTCAGCTTCCTCGCGAACTGGCTTTGGGTTTTCCCCACCCACGACGGGCAGCCTGCGGAAAGAGCCGTCCGGTTTCTCGTCGTGACTTTGGCCTCCGGTTGGATCGTGCAGAACGCGGTGATCCGGATGCTCGACGCGATGTGCATGAGGCTGCTGACGAAGTTCGCGGCACCTGTTTTTCCTCCGGCAAAAATCGCATTCCTGCATCGCAACATCCTCAAAGCCGCCGCCGTCGGCGCAGGGATGTCATGGAACTTCACCTGGTATCGGCTGTGGGTCTTCCAGTAGGCGGACTACGGATGCCCACGGAGAGCGGCCAACGGAACGGTGCGGGTTGCCAACCGCGCTGCGGGGTCGCTGGAGAGTGAAGCGGTCCTACTGTGCCCAGCGCACCGGTTACGACTCCGCACGCGTTGAGCCGCCGGGACGGCGGTGGTCCGCCGACGGCATCGTTCCGGCTTAGGGAAACGCTGGACCAAGGACTCGATTTGGGCCGCGTTGTAGGAAGCCTCCGGGGGCAGGGACATGGGATCAATTCCACGACAGGTCGTCCGGGGAGTCGGCCAGCAACCGATACTTCGGACCCTTGGTCAGGATGAGATCCCGCCAGAGCGTCGCGGGATCGTGGTCCAGAACCAGTTCGATCGAAGCGGGATGAGCCACCCAGGAGCCGCGTTCCATTTCGGCGTCGAGCTGCCCCTCGGACCATCCGGCGTAGCCGGCAAAGATGCGGAGCTTCTGGTTCAACGCATGTCCGCCCGCGATCTCCTGGAGTTCATCCATCGAATGTCCCACCGAGAGCTGGGACAACACCGAGCCTTCGAGCATGAGCGGATTGGAATGGAGGAATGTGACCGTCGTTGGATCGACGGGACCGCCTTGGAAGAGGGGATCGGCCTTCACTCCATCGGGGAGTCCGGCTTCGATCACCTCGCCGGCCTTGTGCGGGCCCGGCCTGTTCAACACGAGCCCGAAGGCCCCCTCCGGCGTGTGCTGGCAGATCAGGACGACGGTGCGGTGAAAGCACGAGCCTTCGAGGTCCCCGCCGTCGAGGAGCAGCATTCCACGAAGTGATTTGTCACGCGCCACCCGATGATGTTGAAACAGGACTGCGGCGCTGCGCAATGGCGAGTGAAGCGTGAGTTGGGAGGCGCGTTTACGCTCGCCTTCGGCGGTCGGCGCGGCTTCCCCTTATCTCCGCCAATCGCTTCATGAAGATTCAGACATTCATCCTCCTATTCTCAATCACCACCGTCTCGCTCATCGCCGCCGAGGAAGCGGGCATTTTGGAACCGCGCACGCCGGCCGCCGAAGCTGCGACCAAAGTCGGTAAAGACGCGGTTGTGTCCGGCATGCTGACCCAGCTCACCAAGCGTGAAAAACTCTGGTATCTCAACATCGACGGAAATTACCCGACGAACGCCTTCACCGCGGTGGTCTTCGCCAAGAACTTCGGCGTATTCACCAACGTGGATGCGATGGTCGGCAAGAAGATCGAGATCACGGGCAAGGTTGCCGAGTTCCAGGGCAAACCCCAGATCGTCCTCGAACGCGCCAGCCAGCTGGCGCTGCCAAAGCCATAAACGAACCGTCGCGCGATCGTCGCTTCACCGAAGGCCCGCCGGCAAATTAGTATTATCCCATCCATGAAACGCGCCCTTTTCTTAATCCTGTCGGTTTTGCTCGTGGCGGAAAGCGCTCTGCTGGCGCACGAGCCTGTGACGCGCGCCCGGACGGCCATCAACATTCCCGATGTCTCGGGCTTCCTCACCCTGAAGTGCGACTTTCATATCCACACCGTCTTCTCCGACGGCAAGGTCTGGCCCGATGTCCGGTCCGAGGAAGCCTGGCGCGAAGGGCTCGATGTCATCGCTATCACCGACCACATCGAATACCAGCCGCACAAGAAGGACATGGTCATCGACCTGAACCGGTCCTACGAGATCGCCAAGGCGGCCGGCGACGACCTCAGGCTCATGGTCGTGCACGGCTCGGAGATCACGCGCGGTATGCCGCCGGGCCACATGAACGCGATCTTCCTCACCAACTCCACACCGCTGAATCAAACCAACTGGATGGATGCCCACAAGGCCGCCCAGGCACAGGGGGCGTTCGTCTTCTGGAACCACCCGGGCTGGGAGCGCCAGATCACCAATGGCCTCGTGAAATGGTATCCCGAGCACACGCAATTGCTTGAGGCAGGCATGCTCCACGGGATCGAGGTCGTCAATGGCCGCGACTACTATCCCGAGGCCCACCGTTGGGCATTGGAGAAGAACCTCGCGATGCTCAGCAACTCCGACATCCACACCGCGCTCAACCTCGACTACCACGTCCACGACGGCGACCACCGGCCGCTTACCCTGGTCTTCGCCAAGTCCCGCACATTGGAGTCACTGAAGGAAGCGCTGTTCGCCCGTCGCACCGTCGTCTACTCAAGCCATCGTCTGATCGGCGACGAGCGGTTCCTCAAACCCGTCTTTGAAAAGTCTGTCCGGCTCGACCAGGAAAGCATCCAGTTCCTTGCCAAGAAGAAGGTGAACGTTCAGGCCTCGAACGATTCCGACATCGACTACCAATTGGAACTCGTCTCCGCGCCCGAAGGCTTCATCGCTCCGAAAAAGCTGACCTTGCCTGGCCGTAAGACTGTCGTCGTCACCCTGGAAAGCGGCTTCCGTCCTCCCAGCGCAGGCCGCGAGGGAAGTCTCGTCTACAACGTGACCAATCTCCTCGTGGGGGTGGAGAAGCCATTGCAGGTAACGCTTCCGCTGAAGCTGACGTTTGGGAACTGAGGACTAAACCGATGCCGGAAGCAGCGAGAGAAGCAGAAGCAGGACGCTTGCGGTAACCGAACAAATCAGCGCGCGCCTCGAAGGTCTTACAAGGTTCCAGAGGCCGGCTGAAACCGCGGCGAAACCCACAGTTCCTAGGACCGCCAAAGTGGGTCCCGGGTTGGTGATGAGCGGATTTCTAACGACATCGCCGATCGAGATCCAGCAAACCGAAAGCGACACGATCAACAGCAGGTTCGATCCGACGACGTTCACACTCTTCATCGTGGTCGGTGGGAATCTAGGCTGATTGGTAAGAAGATGGTGCGCGATGCAGGTTTCGAACCTGCGACCCCTGCCGTGTGAAGGCAATGCTCTACCACTGAGCTAATCGCGCCCCAGAAGCGGCAGGAAAATGGGGGCGTTTCCCTTTTGAAGGCAAGCTCTTGTTGGAATCAGTCGGCAACAACCCGGACGGTGTCACCGACGCGGACGGTTCCTGATCGGATCACGCGTGCCAGCACGCCCTGCTTTTGCGGAAGCATCAGTTCCCGGAGTCCCTGGCAGATGGCGTCCATCTTGGCGCACGGATCGCGGGGTGCGGCGAATTCCAGAAGCGCCGTTCCCACTTCGACCTGCCTGCCGATCAACGCCACCAGCGCGATGCCTTCCGTCTCGATGTTGGATCGGACGACACCGGGCCCGATCGTTTCCATTCCAAGAGCCGCCGCGTGTTCGGCGATCTGCTCGCGTTCGATCAGAGTGACCTGGCGTTTGGTGGGTTCGCCGTCCCGTCCCTTGCGGTTGAAGTAGCGGGTGTTGCCGGCGATGCCCTTCTGCTCCACGAGTTCTATGCTGAGGACCGATGCAAGCGGATCTCCGCCGTCTTTGGGATGCAGATGCAGCGAAGCCACCCGGCCGAAGGAAATTGTCGAACTCATGCGCAGTCTCTAACCGCCGCGCTAGGCGGGCACAAGCGCGGCCAATTCGTTCCTTGCGACGCATTCCGACGGCCCCTAAAAATCGCCGCCATGCTCGATATTAAGCTGATCCGCGACCAGGCCGATCACGTCCGCCAACGCCTCGCCACCCGTGGCGCGGGCGACGAGAAGTTTGTCGACGAAGTGCTCGCGCTCGACGACCACCGCCGCAAGGCCGTGAAGGAAGTCGAGGACCTGAAGGCCGAACGCAACCGCTCCTCCAAGGAGATCGGCGCGCTCATGGGCCAGAAGAAACTGGCCGAAGCCGAGGCCGCCAAAGTCCGCGTCCGCGAGATCGGCGACAAAATCACCGCCCTCGACAAACAGGTCGCCGAAGCCGAGGCCAGCCGCGATGCGATCCTCATGCGCCTGCCGAACCTGCCCCACGCCAGCGTCGCGCTGGGCAAGGACGCCGCCGACAATCCCGTCATCCGCACCTGGGGCGAAAAGCCGAACCACGCCTTCAAGCCGAAGAATCACGTCGAGCTTTGCCAGTCACTCAAGCTGATCGATTTCGAGCGCGGCACCAAACTCAGCGGCTCGGGCTTCCTCCTCTACACCGGTTGGGGTGCCAAGCTGGAGCGCGCCTTGATCTCCTTCCTGCTCGACCTGCACACGACCGAGCACGCTTACACCGAAGTCTCCCCGCCCTACGTCATCGGCGAACACTGCATGATCGGCGTGGGCCAGTTCCCCAAGTTCCGCGACCAGGCCTACGCCGTGCAGGAGGGCAACGACGCCTCCACTCTGGGCAAGCTCTACCTCCTGCCCACCGCCGAAGCGCCCGTGGCCAACATCCATCGCGATGAACTCCTGGCGGAGGACCAACTGCCGATCCGCTACGTGGCCTACAGCCCGTGCTTCCGCGCTGAAGCCGGTGCGGCCGGACTCGGCACCCGAGGCATGATCCGTGTCCACCAGTTCGACAAGGTGGAGCTGATCAAGATCGTGAAGCCAGAGGACGGGTATGCCGAACTGGAATCGCTGGTGGGCAATGCCGAGAAGGTCCTCCAGCTCCTCGGCCTCCACTACAAGGTCATCAACCTCTGCACCGGCGACATGGGCTTCGCCAGCGCCAAGACCTACGACATCGAAGTCTGGGCGCCGGGCCAGAACCAGTATCTCGAAGTGTCGAGCTGCTCGAACTGCGAGGACTTCCAGTCGCGCCGCATGAACATGCGTTTCAAGCGGGAGTCCGACGGCCAGAACGCGCTCCCGCACATCCTCAACGGCTCCGGCACCGCGCTGGCCCGCCTCTTCGTCGCGCTCGTCGAAACCCACCAGCAAGCCGACGGCTCCATCCTGATTCCCAAGCCGCTCCAGCCGTATTTGAAGTCGGAGAGGATAGTCGCTTAAGGTTCTCGGCGATGAAACAAAAGCTGCCTTGGCTGTTGCTTGGAATCGGTTTGTTTGTGGGATTTGTTTTAGGAGCGATCTCTTCGACATTCTTTCTGAACAAGATTGCAGCAACGCATCTCGGAGGAAGCGCTGTCAGCGAGGGCGTTCGAACCATTTTGGTGCTTCGCCAAATTCGGTTGGGCCGAACGAACGAGGCGATCGAGCATCTCGAGATGCAGTTGGATAGTGTGATCATTACCGGTGCCGTCAGCCTGGAAGAGCAGCCCTCTGACAGGGAATCACGTCAGTTGCGGACGGTGCTTCAAGGGATAGCAACGTATCGGCAACAATACCCGAGAACCAACGGAGTGGCCGGGGTGCAGGAAAGTCTGGATGCTGTTCGGAAATCCGTAGTTCCGAAGGGTGAAAAGAAGACCGAGAAACCGCAGGCGCCGTAGGCAGCGAAGGCGTGACAGCCTTTGGACGGTGTGGCGCACGGTGCCGGCAACGGATTCGGTGGTTTTGGTTGGCGACCGTCGGATGGAATCCGAGTCTCTGCACTTGAGGCCCTCGGCCCATGGCCATTCGGATCTGCATCTTTGGGGAAGATCCATTGAAGGTCGGGCAGCGAGCGTGCAGCTCACTTGGGCAGCGGGCGGTAGGCTGTTACCCCGCAATCGCCTTCACCGTCGCCTCCAAACTCACGACGTCGGAGACGGTGTGGATGGTCACGGTCTTGTCGATGCGCTTCATGAAGCCGCTCAGCGCAGAGCCGGGGCCGAGTTCGATGAACCGGGTGTAGCCGGCGGCGAGCATCGCACGGACGGATTCCTCCCAGCGGACGGACGAGGTGACCTGCTTCACCAGCGTGGCGCGGATGTCGTCGGGCGTGCAGTGCGGTGCGGCCGTGACGTTGGAGTAGACGGGCACACGCGGCGTTTGCACGGAGATCTTGGTGAGTTCGGCGGCGAGCTTGGGCTGGGCGCTGGCCATGAGCGTGGAATGATAAGCTCCGGCGACGGGCAGGGGCAGGGCACGTTTGGCTCCCTTGGCCTTCGCGAGTTCGCAGGCGGCAGTCAACTTGTCGATGGCGCCCGAGATGACGATCTGGCCGGGGCAATTCAGGTTGGCCAGTTCCACGCCGTTCGCCGCGCAGACTTCGCGGGTGATGGCTTCGTCGAGCCCAATGATCGCGGCCATCCCTCCTTGGGTCGCTTCGCAGGCTTCCTGCATGAACTTGCCGCGCTGGCGGACGACGCGGAGGCCGTCCTCAAAGCTGAAGCTTCCGGCGGCGGCGAGGGCGGTGAATTCGCCGAGGGACAATCCGGCCGTGGCGTCAAAGGCGAGATCCGGCACGCGTTCCTTGAGCAGTTCGAGTGCGACCCAGCTGACGAGGTAGATGCCGGGTTGCGCGTTCTCTGTCTTGGTCAGTTCGGATTCGGGTCCGCTGAAGCAGACGGAGGCGAGGTCATAGCCAACTGCGGCATTGGCGCGGTCGAACCACGCTCTGGCCGAGGGAAATGCTTCGGCAAGATCTTTGCCCATGCCGACGGTCTGGGCGCCTTGTCCGGCGAATAGGAGAGCGGTTTTGCTCATAGGGTTGGGGAGTTAATAGGAGACCCCGTTCCCCGGTAAATCCGAAATCTGAAGGCCGGCCGCGGTCTTTGGGTGGCGCAGGCGTCACGCCTGCTTGGTCCGGGCGTCGCGCCCGGGCCGGTTCATGGCCTCCAAACGAAGCGACCGCGTCGATGGAGCCGACGCGTCCACCTCGTGGCGCTGCGGGTGCATGGGGGCATTCAAGTCACTGCGCTTCTGTGTGCTCTTCAAGAGCCGCACGGCACCCACGACGACGAAGACGAACAGGGTGATCGCGATCACGGTCGCGATCCACTGCCAGACTTTCCCCTGTGATTTGAGCTGTTCTGTCCGGGCCTGTTCCTCCTGATGGAAGATCGCGAATTCCTGTTCGGCCCTCTTGATCAAGTCCTCGTCGCGCAGCACCAGGAGGAACCAGGAGCCCTCGGCGGTCCGGAACGGGGCGGGAAGTTTTGCTAGGTCATCCCCGCTGGCCTGGCTGAATCCGGCCTGCCGCCAGAACGCAGCGGATTCCTGCGTCCAGACGCGGATGACGCCGTTGTTGGTGGCGATGGCCTGAAGGCGTTGCCACATCACGGGACGGACCGCGTCGGCGGCGCCAAACTCCGGAATCGTCTCGTCGTGGAGCAGCGCATCTTTGCCCGCGACACGGATGCCGACGGCCGCGACGAGGGTGCCGAGCGGATCCTCGATCACCTGGAACTCGGTGAACTTCGGTTCCAGCGCCTCGAGTCGGAGGCCCGTGGTTCGCCACATCTTTTCAAGGGCGGGCACATCGTCCGAGGTGGCGCGGCGGCCGCGAAGATCGTCGTAGTTCATTGGCGTTTGGCGGGGCATGGGGCCTGCCGGTTCATTTCGGCACGGCGGTTCAACTGTTCAGCCAGGTTCGCAGGACATCGGCGTCCCGTTTGAGGTTTTGGCGGAGAACGTCGCCTTTGCCGTGGTCGTATTCGTGGTGTTGGCAGACGGGGCCGGTGTAGCCGGACTCCACGAGCCATTTGAAGAAACTGCGGTTCACCATGCCTTCGCCGAAGTGGACCCATTGCTCCTTCCACTGGCCGTTGACCTTCTGCCAGACGAAATCCTTGGCATAAACGGCGGCGAAGTGCGGCCGGGCCAACCGCGCTTCGTTCGGCCACGACAAACCGCCTTCGATCGTCGCGTGGCCGATGTCGAAACAGAAGCCGGTCGCGGGCAGATCCTTGATCAGCGACCAGGTGTCCCAGATGCCCGCGCCCACGTAGTCGGGGCCGGAATGGTTCTGGAAACCGGCGGTCATCCCCAGCTCCTTGGCAAGCGCGGCGATGTCCTTGAGCTTGGCCTGGATCTCGCCGAGTTGCTTGGGGAACGGCGTGGTCTTGTCGTATTTGAAGAAGCCGAGGCGGAAGATCCGGATGCCGAGTTTGGCGCTGGCCCGCAGGACCCGTTCGTTGAGCGGGTTCACCGAGGTGATCTCGGTCGTGGCGATGGTGATCTCCTTGCCGCCTTTCTTCAGCGCATCGGACATCTTCGGCAGATCCTCCTCCACTCGCTCTGGTTTCACGTGCCCGCTCTTGGTCCGGACTCCCAGTTCGACGCCGTCCCAGCCCGCGAACGAAACCATGTCGGCCGTCTCCTCCGGGCTGAGCGTGTCGAAGGGTTTGGTGAACCCGATGAGCTTGTTGTGCGCGGCGGCCGGCCTGTCGGCGGCGAGAAGGGAAGGGGAGGAACCCAGGGCCAAAGTGGCGGCAGCTCCGGCGGCGAGGAAGTGGCGACGGTTCATGGACGGAGGTTATCCACGAAGAGCGCGAAGGAACGCGAAGAGAAAAACGGCCGGAAGGTTTGTGATCCACTTCGTCGTTTCGGCGCCCAGAAAACGGATGAGCGCGTCTGAGGATGACTCCTGTTCACGTCAGAGTTGGCAGTTGGAACCTCCGGCGGCTAGAAACTCGCCCGTGATCGCCGCCATCATCGTCGCCGCTGGGCAGGGGACCCGCATGGGCCCCAATGTGGACAAGCTGTTCCTCGAAGTCGCGGGGAAGCCGGTCGTGGCCCACACATGGGCGCGGTTCGATGCTTTGGACGAGATTGACGAGATCGTCGTGGTCGTCCGCGAAGGGATGGAGGCCGACTTCCACGAACTCGCGGCGGAGCATGGCATGATGAAGCCCTACCGGCTCGTCGCCGGCGGTAAGGAACGGCAGGACTCGGTTTGGAACGGTCTTCAGGCCTTGTCACCCGAGGTCGAGATCGTGGCCATCCAGGACGGAGCCCGGCCTTGCACGAGCCTCCAGCAGATTCGCGACACGATCAGCTTCGCCCGCGAGTATGGGGCCGCCGTCGCCGCCCAGCGGGTGACGGACACGATCAAGGAATCAGTCGATGGCACCACGGTTGCCGCGCATCTCGACCGGAGCCGGCTTTGGGCCGTGCAGACGCCGCAAACCTTCCGCCTGACGGTCATCCGCGAGGCGCTCGGACGGGTTCGAAACCAGGGCCTCCTGGTGACGGACGACACGGCCGCCTGCGAATTGATCGGCCAGCCCGTCCGTCTGGTCGCCGGCGCCGATCCGAATCCCAAGGTGACCGTTCCGGCAGACCTTCCCTACGTGGAGCTGCTACTGCGCGGTTGAAACTTGGGCGGCCCTTGCTTTGAACGCGGCACGCCCGTAGCTTCTCCAACAGATCGTGCGGCCTATGAGCAAAAAAATCCTGTTCGGCTCCGCGGCATTCCTGCTCGCGTTGAATCTCTTCTTCGG
>JBBRDN010000092.1:0-15494 GCA_038203875.1 Verrucomicrobiota bacterium | reverse complement strand
GGGGGGGGGGGGTACGCGGGGGGGGGGCCCCCCCCCGCGGGGGGTGGGGGGGGGGGGGGGCGCGCGGCGCGCCCCCCCCCCGCCGTGTCGCAGCGCGACTCGGCCCACTTGCTTGCCACCGTGGCAACGGTTCAGCTTTGGGCGGAGTCGGGCGGGAGATCGACTGGGAGTTCGTCGAAGCCCTCGAAGTCGCCGGGGCGGAGTTCGCGGGAGACCTTGTGCTCCTCGTTGAACCACTGGCCGAGGTCGATGAGCTTGCAGCGCTTGGAGCAGAAGGGGCCCCACTTGTCCGCAAACCATTTGCCGCGCTGGCGGCAGCGCGGGCAGGCGACGATGAGTTCGGCGTGATCGGGCATGGTTTTAATCGGCGGCGATGAAAGAGGATTCAGTCGATGAAGACAAACTCGTTGCTCGCGAGGATGGCCCGGGCGACGGAGGACCAGGCGGAAAGTTCGGTGTTTGTCGTTCCACCGACGCCGGGTGGGGGCACCCGGCCTACAACGGAGGGCGGTGTTGTAGCTTTGGCTGTAGGCGCGGTCCCCTGACCGGGCGTTCCGACAACTGGGATCGACGCAAGGGCTGCGAGATGTTCACTCACCAGCTTGACCTCCTCTTCGGTCGGCTTGCGGCCGAGGGCGGTGCGGTAGGCGAAGGTCAGGCGGTCACGTCTCGTCTGGCCGGCTGCGAGGATGCGCCGGGCGAAGGTGGTGGCCTGCTCATGGATGAAGGTATTGTTGACCGAATAGAGCGCCTGGAGAGGCGTAATGGAGAGCGGGCGTTCGGCCATGCTGGCATTGGGATCGGGTCCGTCGAAGAGCACGAAGAAGGAGCTTCTCCGGATGCGTTGCTGCATGAGGTAGACCGAGCGTTTCTCGTGGGTATAGCTCGCGGTGAACTGGAAGTGCTGGGTGAAGTCCCAGTCGTGCAACGGTGGGAACGGGTGTTCACCGCCGGGTTCGGGATCGAGGCGGCCGCTGACGGCCAGGATGGAGTCGCGGATGGATTCGGCGTCGAGGCGTTGACGGTTGAAACGCCAGACGAGGTCGTTGTTGGGATCAGCGGCGAAGTTGGCCGGGCTGTCCGCGCTGGTCTGGCGGTAGGCGCGCGAGGTGACGATGAGGCGGGTGAGTTTCTTCACGGACCAGCCGCCTTCTACGAAGCGGCTGGCGAGGTAGTCGAGCAGCCACGGGTTGCTCGGGGCCTTGCCGCGTGCGCCGAAGTCGCTCGGCGTGGCGACGAGGCCACGGCCGAAGTGCCATTGCCAGACGCGGTTCACCATGACTCGGGCGGTCAATGGATTCGCCGGCTCGGTGACCCACTGGGCGAGCTCAAGTCGGCCGCTGTTGGTCGTTCCAGCAGCGAGTGTTTTGCCGCCGAGGACCTGGAGGAAACCTCTAGGGACAACTGGGCCGGGCTTGAAGCGGTCGCCGCGTTGGAAGATCGGCGAGTCGGCTGCCCGGCCTTCTGCGACGGCGTAGGCCATGGGAATGGGCGGCGCGTCGTCGAGGGCGCGTTTGCGTTGATACTTCAAGGCTCCGAGCTGCTCGGTGAGCCTGTTCCGTTGCACGGTGGAGATGGCGGATGAGTTCGACTGTTCGCCGCCGGTGACCTTCGGCAACGAGGATAATTCGGCTTCCACTTTGGCGATGTCGGCATCGAGCTGGGCAGCTTTCGCGTTGAAAGGCGCAAGGATGCGGGCTGCTTCGGATTCATCGATTAGCGGAACGAGGTCGCGCGGACGCTGGCGGATTTCTGCGCCGGGGAAGGGGTAGCGGGTGCTGTTGAAGATGCCGTGGAGCGCGTAGTAGTCGCGCGTGGGGATGGGATCGTATTTGTGGTCATGGCACCGCGCGCAGCTGACGGTCAGGCCGAGCGTGGCTTTGCCGAGGACGTCGATCGTGTCGTCGATGGTCAAGTGGTGGTCCGATTCGTCGACGGCGAAGCGCCGCGAGATCGCGATGAACCCTGTGGCGATGAGCTGTTCGTTGCGCTGTTCCCGTGACGTCGCGGGCAGCAGATCGCCGGCGATCTGTTCGCGGAGGAACTGGTCGTAGGGTTTGTCCTGGTTGAAGGCGCGGATGACGTAGTTGCGGTAGCGGTAGGCCTGCGGGACGGGGAAGTCCGCGCTGTCGCCCGCGGTGTCGGCGTAGCGGACGAGATCGAGCCAATGACGGCCGAAGCGTTCGCCGAAGGCGGGTGATTCCAGCAGGCGGTCGACGAGTTTCTCATAGGCGTCGGTCGAGCGGTCGGCGAGGAAGCCGTCGATGTCCTCGGGCGTGGGAGGAAGGCCGGTGAGATCGAAGGTCACGCGGCGGATCAGCGTGAGTTTATCGACTTCCGGGTTGGGCTTGAGGTCGAGCGCATCGAGTTCGGCGAGGAGGAATTGGTCGATGTAGTTCCGGGCGAGCCGGTAGTTTTTGGAGAAGGGCGGGATGTAGTCGCGCACCGGCTGGTAGGCCCAATGCAGGCGTTCGCGCTCGAAGTTGAACGTCCCCTTTACGGCAGACTGAGCGGGTCCGGCTTGGCGCGGATCGGGCAATCCCATGTGGATCCAAGCCTCGAAGTCCTTCACCTCCGAAGCCGCGAGCGACTTCTTCGGCGGCATCTTCAAGTCGTCGTCGACTTGGTGGATGGCTTTGACGAGGCGGCTGGCTTCCGGCTGGCCGACGACAACCGCCGGTCCGTGTTTGCCGCCCTTGAGCAGGCCGTTGCGCGTGTCGAGGAGCAGGCCGCCTTTGGATTGGCCGGCTTCGGCGCTGTGGCATTCGTAGCACGAAGCGACGAGGACGGGGCGGATGCGGTTCTCGAAGAACTCCAGGCCGTCCGCAGAGAAGGATTCCGCCGCTTGCGCGATGGCCAACGGCAGGAAGCCGGTCAGCAAAATCGAGATGGAGCGGAGTCCGCGCACGCCGGGAGAATCAACGGGAGGGGCGTGTCGTGCAACTTGCAGGGCGGGCGTCCGCGCCCGGCCTACAGGGTGAAATCGAAGGGTGACTTGAGTTGGCCGGCGGCGTGGTCCTCCAGAAGCTTTTCGACACTCAGGCCCAGAGGATTTTGTTCAGCGGCGAGTTCCTGAAGAACTGGCAGGGCGTCGAGGTCGCCTTCCGAGAGTAGTTGGTGGGCGGCCCAGCGGCGGACGTAGGGCGAGCGATCTTTCAGGAGCTGCTTCAAGGCCGCGCGGCCTTCCGGACCGGCGGTTTCCAGTTCATCGAAGGCAGCGGCGAGGCCTTCGATGAAGGCGATGTCGAGCGAGCGCGGGGACGCGATGTCGCCTTTGGCAATGGCCGCTGAGCGGAAGGCGGCTATGGAGTCTTCGATGGGCACGCCTAGAGCAATCCCGCCGTCTCCGGATATCCGCACATGAGATTCAGGCTCTGGACGGCCTGGCCCGAGGCGCCTTTGACGATGTTGTCGATCGCACTCATGAGGATCAGGCGACCGGTGCGGGGATCGAGGCGCCACGCGAATTCGCAAACGGAGGTGCCGACGACGTTCTTGGTGTCGGGCAGGAGCTTGCCTTCCAGCACGCGGACGAACGGTTCGTCGGCGTAGGCGGACGCATAGGCTTCGGCGATGGCTTGGTTGAGCGCGGCCGCTTCGTCGGCGGTGGCGAAGTGCTTCGAGGGTGCGACGTAGATGGTCGAGAGGATGCCGCGGTTCACCGGGATGAGGTGCGGCGTGAACTGGACTGTGACCTTGGACTTAGCGGCCACGCCGAGTTCCTGCTCGATCTCGGAAAGGTGCCGGTGCTTGGGCACGCCGTAGGGCCGCACGCTCTCGTTGCATTCGCAGAAGAGGTAGTCGAGTTCAGCCTTGCGCCCGGCGCCGCTGACGCCGCTGAGGGAGTCGGCGATGATGCTGTTGGGTTGGACCAATCCAGCACTGATTAACGGCAGCAACGGCAGGAGAATGCTCGTCGGATAACAGCCGGGCGATGCGACAAGCGACGAGGCCTTGATCTGTTCGCGATAAACTTCGGGCAAACCGTAGACCGACTTGGCCAGCAAGTCGGGCGCGGGATGGTCGTGGCCGTAAAACTCCTTGTAGACTTCCGGGCTCTTTAGACGGAAGTCGGCACTGAGGTCGATGACCTTGGCTCCCAGCTGGAGCAACGGCGCAGCGAACTCGGCCGCGACGCCGTGGGGCAGCGCAAGGAAGACGATCTCGGCGGTCTTGGCGACAAGTTCGGCATTCGAATCGACGAAGCGGAGAGTGCGGGCCTTGGGCAGATGGCTGAACTTTGGGAAGACTTGAGCTACCGACTGGCCGGCGTATTGGCGTGAAGTGACGGTGGTGAGTTCGGCGCGGGGATGGTTCAAGAGCAGGCGCACGAGTTCCTCACCGGAATAACCGGACGCGCCAATGATGCCGACGGAGACTGTTTTCATCGCGCGGCAGTTGTAACGGCCGACGGCGTGGCTGTCCAACGCGACGCAGACCGAATGGTCCCGCCTCGTCACTTCGGAAGCCGCATCAGTATTCGTGGTGGAAGCGGTAGGTTTCCCAAGCGTCGGAACCGAGGAGGGAGCGGAGTTTCTCGACGCGCTGTTGTTCGAGGAGGTCTTTCAGGACCCGGCGCTCTCGGGGCAGGAGTTTCTGGTCTTTGTCGATCTCGCCCGCTTCCTTGCGATAGGCGGAATTCGCTTTGGCGGCGCTGAGAGCAATGTCGGAGTTCAGGCCGAACTTGCGGGTAATGGCGAGGAAAGTGTTCACGGAACCGATGTCGGTCGATTGGATCGAGTCCCACTTGGCGGCCCGATTCGGTCCCAAAGCCTGCGAGAAGGCGGTCTGGTTCGTATATGAGGCAACCAACGACGAATAGTCGGTCGAGTTTGAGGCGACGATGGCGAGGCCGCGCAGGGACTGGCCTCGTTCTTGAATTTCGAGGAATGAGCGGAGTTTGAATTCCTTCAGCTCCTCAGGGCTAAGAAGGTTCGTCAGGGCGGATTCCCGTTCGGCGTTGAGCCCGGTAAGCTCCGCGCTCCTTCTATTCGGCGGGGTGTTGGTTCGAATCTCGGCCTGGCGGTCGGCTATTGTGAGATCAATCGCCGCGATCATGGACAACTTGTCTGCTGCGACGTGCGCGTAGGGACCTGTTTGGAGTTCCAATTGCCGTTGTTTGAGTCGGGTGTTGCGTCGCTGTTCCGCAGACGGGGCCGGCTTTTGGAACAGAGATTCCAGCAGATCGCTTCGGCGGTTGTCGGCTTCTTGGATGGGCTCTACTGCGTGTTCCATTTGGGCCTGGGCGTTCGTGCTTCCGGTAAGCACTTCCCAAAGCAGGGGATGTTTTTCGGTCGCGTAGGCGTGGATGAACGTAGCCAACTCAAACCAGGTGGCGCCACGGATGATCGCTTCGACGGTGTCAGGGGGGCAGCCAATCTTGCGGAGGTTCGCGACGTAGTTGGTGTAGTTGGAGGACTGGACGGAGCTCCAACGGAACGGTGGCCAGTTGGTGGTGGGTGATTCGACCTGGACGCGCGGTCGCGGCGGAAGAGTGATCGGTTTATCGCGAAGCCCTGGGATCCTGGACTTCGCCGCAGGCATGACGATCTGGGCGGATTCGCGATGGGCCAGTTCAATCCCGATAAGGATGGCGAAGGCGATGTTCGTGGCGAGGGATAGGAGGGTGAAGAGCCTCCAACCGCGGAGGTTCATGGCTTCAGCCCTTTCGCCATGTTGGTAATCCACTGGCCGTGCTGCTTCAGGTATTCCTTGAAGGCCATTTCGGGGAGCAATTGCCGGACTGCGGCCACCGTCGACTGGCTGATCGTTTTGAGCTGTGCGTCTTCATCGGCCGGTTCCAGATCAGGCGAGTCGCGGAGGCGTTTTGATTCATCGAAGGCAATGTGTTTCACGTCGCTGAGAGCTTCGGCAACACGTTGCGGGAGCTCCTGGGATTTTGTGAAACCGACTGAATCGTCCCAATGCTCGTCGAAAAGCCGTGTCAATTGGGCGGCACGGCGTGGCCCAAGGGCTTTGGTCACCAGCGGAGCCATGGCTTCCATCCTTTCGTCCGCGGAGGGCTCGGGTGCCAGGCCCTTGATGAACCGTTCGAACTTTGCGATGTCCGAGTATTCGAGGATTTCGTTGAAGGCCGTGAGATCGCGGGGCAGCACGAACGCGATGCGGCGAAGGTCGTCGGAGGTGATACCGGTGGATCCGACGCTGGAGTTGCTTGCTTCAGGGATAAGCTGACGAAGGCTGGCGAGTTGGAGGAGTTCAGCAGCCCTCTGCTGGCCGATGGCGGCCTCCGCCCGGAGGAAGGTTTCATCACGCATTTCCTTGAGCCGGGCCATTTCGGATAACTTCAGGGGTTGGCCTGCTTCTGCCAGGAGGTAACGCCGCTGGAACTTGGCCGAATCAAGAACCCAACAGGCATTCTCGATCGTTTCGAGATTCGGAATTGCCCCGCCCCAACAGTAGATCGCCCACTCATATTTGTCGGAGGCGGCTTGCGGCCAATTCCCTTCAACACCGAGCAATGCTTTCAGAACGCTGCGTTGTTCGAGTTCGAGGCGGGCTTCCGCGATTTCCTTCCGCCGGTCGTTCGCGTAGTGTTCATCCGCGGTCCACCAGAAGGAGTCGATTCGGGTCGAATTGGGATGACGGGCATCGAAAAGCCTCTGGATTTCGTCGGTAACGATGTCGCGAATTGTTCGCTCGGGGCATTCGATCTCGCGGAGATTGCGAATAAAGGCAGGGAAATCCTCAGACTCGATGCGTTGCCACAGGGGAGTGGTATCCGCTCGCGTGGCAGAGGAGATTTTGGCTTCCACCCGAGAAGCGCTTGTCGGTCGCAGATCAGTCTTTGTGACCTTTCGGATGCGTTCGGAAATGCCTGTGGAACTAGGCACGGGTCTCGTCGAGCGCAGATTCAACCAGGCTGCCGCAAGGACAACGTTGAGCATCAGCGCAAGGATGCCAGCCAGCCGAATGGACATTTGGCGATTGGGCTGACAGCGACCGATGAGCGCAAGCCCGAAGCTGGTGAATCTGAACAACAAAAAACCCGCCGGATTGCTCCGGCGGGCTGAAAAATGGTGTCAGATCAGCGCTTGCTGAACTGGAAGCGCTTGCGCGCACCGGGTTGGCCATACTTCTTGCGCTCCTTCATGCGAGAATCGCGGGTCAGCAGGCCATTGGACTTAAGGGCAGGCCGGAGATTCGCGTCGGCGCCGATCAGGGCTCGGGCGATTCCGTGACGGACCGCACCGGCCTGTCCAGCAGGGCCTCCCCCAGTGACATTGATGCGGACGTCGTAGCGTCCCGCGGTCTCGGTCACCCGGAAAGGTTGGCTTACGAGTTGGCGAAGGCTGTCCGTGAGGAAATAGGCTTCGAGCTCCCGGCCGTTCACCGAGAACTTGCCTGAGCCGGTCGCAAGACGGACGCGCGCGATCGACGTCTTCCTGCGGCCTGTTGCGAGATATTCCTGTGTCTTTGGGTCCTGTTTGGCCATGGCTTGTCAGAAATTCAGTTTGCGACTTTAGTAACTGTGGGCTTTTGGGCGGCGTGGGGATGCTCGGAACCCTTGTAGACCTTGAGCTTGGTAATGATGCGGCTGCCCAGCCGGTTCTTAGGAATCATGCCCTTGACGGCGTGTTCAATGAGCCGTTCTGGATGGGTCTCGCGGACTTCCGCGACGGACCGGAAGCGTTCGCCGCCCTTCCATCCGGAGTAGGACATGAAGTATTTGTCGGTCTCCTTCTTGCCGGTGAGGACCACCTTTTCCGCATTGATCACGACGACGAAGTCGCCGGCATCCATGTGGGGGGTGTAAATGGGCTTGTTCTTGCCGCGCAGGATGTCGGCAACCTGGACGGCGAGACGACCAAGAACGGCACCGTCGGCATCAATTACATGCCACGCACTGACAGGATCACTCGCTTTCGGCAGATAAGTCTTCATCGAAATCTTTAGTTCAAAGGAGCGGTGACTTTACCGGAGGACTTCTTCGGGTCAATAGGTATCACCGAGTTTTCTTCAAATCAGGACTTGCCTTCAAGAACACCGCTGCCTAGTTTCAGCACTCTTTTCGATGGCCGGATTGTGGGATCAAGGTGGTCCTAACAGGCTGTTGGATCGAATGAATTTTATATGCCAGTCCGAATTCGTCTGAAGCGCATCGGGACCAAGAACACCCCCGTCTTCCGCCTTGTGGTTGCGGACGGACGGAGCCCCCGGGATGGTAAATTCCTCGAGGAGATCGGCACCTACAATCCGCTCAAGGCGGGTGAGAATTTTACGGTCAACCTGGAGCGCGCCAATTATTGGATCGGTGTTGGGGCGCAGCCAAGCGAGACAGTGGCCAGCATGATCAAAAAGGCGGCCAAAGCGGCGGCTGCAGTGCCTGCTGCGAGCTGACGTCCTGTCATGCAGGCCTTTGTCGAATTTGTCGTTAGGGGGCTGGTGTCCAATCCTGACGAAGTTGTTGTCGTGGGATCTGAGAAAGAAGGTTCGACGCTCTTCGAGGTTCGCGTAAACTCCGACGACATGGGGAAGGTCATTGGCCGGGAAGGTCAGACCATCAATATCATTCGGTCCCTCTTGCAGGCTGGAGCAGCTCGAAAAGGTGTTCGCTGCGCTGTGGAGTTGGTCGATGAAAATGGCTCCCGGCGGGAATCGCGTCCGGAGCGTCTGCAGGAACGGCACCTTGATCGAGAGACCCGTGGACGACGACGTTAGTGGATTGCATGGCGGGATGAAAATTGACGTCCTGACGACGTTCCCGGAGATGTTTGTTGGACCGTTGGACAGCAGTATCGTCCAGCGCGCACGTGCGGAGGGAAAGTTGGACCTAAGTGTCCACAACCTCAGGCTTTGGACGCATGATCGACACAAAACGGTCGATGATCGCCCTTTCGGCGGCGGGGCGGGGATGGTCCTGAAAGTTGAACCGATCTTTGAAGCAGTTGAGTCGTTGTCAGGGCCTCTGACCAAGGTTGTGCTGGTCGCGCCTACCGGACGAAAGTTCATCCAGGCGGTTGCCGGAGAGCTTTCGAAAGAGAATCATTTGATCGTTCTGTGTGGGGCCTACGAGGGATTCGATCAACGGATCCACGACGAGTTGGTGGACGAAGAACTTTCGGTCGGCGATTTTGTTCTGACCAACGGTGCCCTGCCGGCGATGATGATCATTGACGCCGTTACCCGATTGCTCCCCGGGGTGTTGGGAGACGACGAAAGCGCGAAGGATGAATCCTTCACCACCGGACTCCTAGAGTATCCGCAGTATACTCGGCCTGCCGAATTTCGGGGATTGAAAGTTCCCGAAGTGCTTTTGTCCGGGAACCACGCTGAGATCTCGAAGTGGCGGAAGGAACGGGCCCTAGCTAGAACGCGCGCGCGTCGACCGGATTTGCTGGAAAGCGGTTTGCCAGAGGATGGCAGACCGGGTTTCGGAAGTAAGATTTGAAACGTGGCCGCGGCCACAAACAGAGTGAAGAGCCATGAACCAAGCATTGTTGGACAAGATCGAATCGCAGTTTAAGAAGAAGGAAGTGTCGCCGTTCAACGTCGGCGACTCCGTTCGGGTGCACACCAAGGTCGTCGAAGGCGACAAGGAACGCATCCAGGTGTTCGCCGGAATCGTCATCGGCCGCCGTGGCCACGGCCTGACCGAAACGTTCACCGTCCGCCGCATCAGCTACGGAGAGGGCGTGGAACGCATTTTCCCGATCCACTCGCCTCGGGTCGACAAGGTCGAAGTCGAGCGGCACGGTGACGTGCGCCGCGCCAAACTCACCTACCTCCGGGCTCGTATTGGCAAGGGTGCCACGCTCGTGAAGGAGAAGGAGACGGTCCGTCCTGCCAAGGCTGCCAAGGCTGCCAAGTAATTTTTTGGGTAAGGAACCGTGTGTGGGCGTCCGGTCGTGAGGCCGGACGCCTTTTTGTTTTCATCGGGCGCGATCGCCGTTCGTGCCATTGCCGGATTGCTTCATGGGGCATCCAATAGGAATGCTTGAAGATCTTCCAACGCTTCGTCGCCGGTTTTGGTTTGATCCTCGCTGCGTTCGTCGCAACTGGACTTGGAGTGGACCGCTTATCGGCCTCCGATGATGCCGATCTCTATTGGAAGCGAACACATCCGGGTAAAGTTTCCGGGGCACTCACGGAGCCGCCCGATCATTCGGGCGAATTGGCCGACACTGTTCCCGCCGTTTCAGAAAACGTTGCTCCGAAAGCGCCATCGCGTCCGCGCCAGATGCTCTACAACGGCGTCGATCCCACCAACCTTGGGAAGGGCGACTGGATTTGGCAGATTCCCCAGTGCCAAACCGCGCTGGGCGTCAGTTCGGTTCAGGGGATCATTGACTACGAAATCGCCCGCGGCATGAAGTGGATCACCGTCAAATGCGGCGATGGCGGCAGCTTCTGGACCCAGTTCAACTCCGACCTGATCACCCGCGCCCACAATGCAGGCCTGAAAATCTTCGGCTGGGCCTACGTCTATGGGAACAATGTCCAAGGCGAAATCAACGTCGCCTTGAACGCCCTCAACCTCGGCGCCGACGGTTTCATCATCGACGCCGAAACCGAATACGAAGTCCTCGTCAACAACTCCGTCGCCGCCGTTCAATACTGCCAGGCTATCCGCGCGGCTTATCCCGACCGGTTCCTGGCCCACGCACCGTATCCGATCATCAGTTCCCACAGCGGGTTTCCCTACATCACGTTCGGGCGTTACTGCGACGCCGTCATGCCGCAGGCCTATTGGAAGGACATCGGCAACACGCCTGCCTCCATGGTCGCCCGGATGAACTCGGAATGGCGGACCTGGCAGAACTCCCTGACCGGATCCGACACCAATGCCATCAAGCCGATCATCCCGATCGGCCAGGGATACACTTCGGTGAACGGGGCCATAGCGGCCGGCGAAGTCCTCTCCTTCATCAACGCCCTAAAGACTAACACGCCTTCGGCGGCAGTGGGCGGCTACAGGGGAGTGAGTTTTTGGAGCTGCCAACACCACTCGACGATCGTCTGGGATGAGATCGGTTCTGCGACGATCGGCACCAGCAACAATCCTCCCTCCATCATCGTCCCGCCGTTGCCCCGATCCACCGACGTCGGGAGCAATGTCGTGTTCAGCGTGAACGTCGCGGGAGATGCCCCCGTCGCTTACCAATGGCGGCTGTTCGGAACCAACATTCCCGGCGCCACCGCCTCCTCGGTCACGAGGAACAACGTTCAACTGGCACAGGCCGGTGACTATTCCGTCGTCGCCACGAATCTTTTTGGAGGCGCGACCAGCTCGATCGTTCGCCTCGTCGTAAATCGTCCTGTGGTTTGGCAGGTCCAGTTCGCCGATGACTTTGAGACGAACAGCGCGGCGCGGTGGAACCTGTTCCAAGCTTCCGGCAACGGCGTATCCGACTATACGGCCGACTGGTCCTTCGATTTCAGCGCGGCGAAATTCTCGTTCAATGGGTCGACGAATTTCATCCCTGCTTCCACCGGCTCTGCGACCAGGCGAGCCCTGAAGCTCACCGTGAACAAGAACGACGCCACGCCTGCCACGGCGGGAGTCAGCTTGTATCCCAAGGGCCAGAGTTTTTCCGGCAACCATGCTCTTCGTTGCGATTTGTGGATCAACTACAACGGCCCGTCCGGCGGCGGTTCCGGTTCGACCGAGTTCGTCACCATGGGCCTCAACCACGCCGGCACCCGCGTGAACTGGGGCTCCGGCACCGCGTCAGCGAGCGACGGAGTTTGGTTCGCCGTCGATGGCGAAGGCGGTTCCTCCAGCGACTACCTTGCATACGTTGGCAATGGCGCCGGCAATCCCACGCTGCTGTCCTTGGCAACATCCGGGTTCACAGCCAATGGCGCGCAGGGGTTGGACGAAGGCGATCTTTTCTATCAATTGCTTTTTCCGGCGTCGCTTTTCGAAACGCCCGGATCGCCCGGCAAACGCTGGGTCCGCGCCGAAATCAGCCAGATCGACGGCCTGTTGACCTGGAAACTCGGCGGCGTGGTTGTGGCGCAACGGACCAACGCATCGTCCTTCACCTCCGGCACGGCCATGATCGGCTACATGGACACTTTCACGTCCATTGCCAATCCGGCCGCCGACAACTTCCTCCTCGTCGACAACGTCCAGATCCTGACCGAAGTGCTGCCTCCGGTTCTCCTGACCCAGCCGCTGCCGCAGACGGTCAACGCCGGGGCCAACGCCAACTTCGCCGTGACCGCCACCGGCACCGCGCCGTTCACGGCCCAGTGGAAGCTCAACGGCTCGACCGTATTCTCGGGCACGAATCTCCAGCTGACGCTGACCAATGTCGCCCTGTCCCAGACGGGGAATGTCTCCCTCGTGCTGGGCAATGCCGCCGGGTCTTTCATCAGCTCCAATGCCCTGCTCAGTGTCGTGCAGATGCGGATTGATCAACTGGCCGCTACCGCAACCAACGGAGTCTGGATTGTCACGACGACAGGCGCTCCCGGCACAAACTATTCTGCCGAGGTGTCCACCAATCTCGTCGATTGGGTTCCTGTGGCTTCTGTGGTGAACAGCAACGGCACCTTCCAGTTCCTCGATGTGCTTCCGACGAATGCGCCCCAGCGGTTCTACCGGTTCGCTTCGCCCAAGTAGCATTGGATCGCGAGGCGTCACGGACTCTCGCCACGGATTTTCTCCACCTCGCCCCTGCGATGCCTCCTTTGGCCACAGGCGGGTTGTAGGTTTGTGCGGATCTTGGCCTCTTCCGCGCAACCCAAGCCCACATGACGCATCGAACCCTTGCCCAAACCCTCCGTTCGTCTCTTCTAGTCCTCGCCTGCGGCATGCCCTTCGTTGCAGCCGATCGCGCCTCCGCCCAAGGCTGTGTCGCCGTCCGCGGCGGCGGCTTCTGCATGCTCCCGCACGATGAATCCGAGCAGGACCCTTGGACGGCTTCGGTCGGATATCGCTGGCTGCATTCGCACCGGCACTTCGTCGGTGAGGTCGAGCAGACCCAGCGCGCCGCGCAAGGCACGGAAGTCGTCAACGACTCGCACTTCATCGACCTCGGACTCACCTATCAGTTCAACTCGCGGATCAGTGCGACGTTGACGCTGCCGTTCGTGTATTCCGACCGTTCTTCTTTCTACGAGCATAGCGGTGGTTCTCCCGCGACTGGCGCTCAACGCGGCCATTCGGAAGCCGGAGGAATTGGCGACGTCCGCTTGAGCGCCAGCACTTGGCTCTGGGATCCGGCCAAACATCCCAGAGGCAACATCCAACTTGGCCTAGGAATCAAAGTGCCGACCGGCGACTACAAGGCGACCGACACCTTCAACACCGTGCGAGGTCCCGAGGAACACTACGTCGACCAATCCATCCAACCCGGCGACGGAGCCGTGGGTTTCTCGGCCGAGTTCTACGCCTACCGCGAAATCTTCGAACGGACGTCCGTCTACGCCCAGGGCTTCTACACGTTCAATCCCAAGAACGTGAATGGCGTCTCCACCGAGATCGCCAATCCGCGCGGTCGCACGATCACCGCATTAAACCGCACCACCGCTAATCCCGCGTCCACTCCGGCCCAGATCGCCACCGCCCAGACCCGGCTGAACGCCGCGACGACGCTCGGCTACAACAACGGCTACTCGCTCGAAGACGTGATGTCCGTCACCGACCAATACCTCGCCCGTGCTGGCATGACCTTCACGCTCGTGAAGAGCTGGGGGCTGGCCTTGAGCTTGGGCGGGCGTCTGGAAGGTGTTCCCGTCGAAGATGCGCTGGGTGATTCCGATGGTTTCCGCCGGCCCGGCTACTCGATCTCGATCGAGCCCGGCATCACGATGATGAAGGGCCGGTTCTCCGCAGCCGTCTACGCGCCGGTGGCCCTCTATCGGAACCGTCAGGCCAGCGTGGCCGACAAACGATGGGACCAGATCGTGGGCGGTGGCACCACCGGCGGCGACGCGGCCTTCGCCGACTTCGTGATCACCACGAGCGTCAGCTACCGCTTCTGACCGGAACCAATTTCAAACCCAGCGACTTGGGTTGATCGCCGGCGGAGCCAAGGGTGTGGGGAACCCGGCTCCGCCGGTCTTTTGTTGGTCTGGAAAGCACGAAGCCGGGCTCGCTTGGGATGAACGCCGTAACGCAGATGGGCTTTGAAGCTGGACCGCCCTGCGCCTAGCCTCGGCCCATTTCCGCTCATGATCCCGAACTTCTCCAAACTTTCCGCCACAGCCCTGCTGGCTTTCAAAATCGTCTCGGGTTCCTACGCCGCCGAAGCGGGCGGCTCGACCGTCCAGCCTGTGCCAAGGTCCGATGCCAATTCCAAGACCGCCCATGAGCAGCTTCTCGCCAAGGCCAAGTCCGGCCGCATCGACCTCTACTTCGTCGGCGATTCCATCACGCGCCGCTGGGGCAGCAGCGACACCCAATACAGCGCCATGCTGGCCAACTGGCGGGCCAACTTCCACGGTTGGAACGCGGGCAACTTCGGTTGGGGCGCCGACTCGGTGCAGAACATCCTCTGGCGTCTGACCAATGGTGAACTCGACGGCGTGAATCCGAAGGTGATTGTCCTGCTCGCCGGCACGAACAACTTGAGACCGGGCCGCGCTGGAGCCGATGATGACCGTCAGATCGACGAAGTGGTCGGAGGCATCCGCGCCATCCTCACCGCTTTCCGTGAGAAGGCTCCCGGGGCTTCCGTGATCGTGATGGGCGTCCTTCCGCGCAATGAAAGAGGCGGGAACAACGCGCTCATCCCCACCATCCGCCGCATCAACACCCGCCTCGCGGCCTTGGCCGACGGCGACAAGATCCGCTTCCTCGACATCGGCGACCGCCTGGCCGACGCCTCGGGCAAGCTCAAGGAAGGCGTCACCGTCGATGGCCTCCACCTCTCTGTGAAGGGCTACCAGATCTGGGCGGATGCGCTGAAGCCGCTGCTGGAAAAACGCCTCGGCCAGCGCACCACCGTCGATCTGGCTCCGCCGCCCACGGGTGATCCGAGCGCGGTGAAGCCAGCGACCAAGTAGGCCAGAACCGTCTACTTCGCGGGTGCGGCGGGCAGTGTGTGGCCGAGCTGTTTGCTGGCCCACTTGATGAAGGGCTTCATGTTCGACCGGCTCTCGTGCCCGCCGATGTGCTGCCGCCAAGCCAATTGGCCTTCGAGGTATTCCGTCTCCGGCGGCGGCATCTGGACGGTGCGGTAGTCTTCGGTCACGCCGAGATCCTTGGCACCGAGCAAACGAAAGGCAGGTCCGGCCGCGACGGTCGCCATATAGCTGCCCTGTTGATCGAGCCAGAGCGCGTCGCCCTTTTCCGGAACCCCATAGCTTACGAAGGTCCCGCGCGGGGCGCACAAGGCGATCAACTGATGGGCATCGACCGGGATGTCTCCGGCGTTCTTGCTGCCGAAGGACGATTCGGCCGCGCCGTATTTGATGAAATTGCCCGCCATCCAATGGTATTCGCCCGAGCCCGTCAGGCTTTCCACCGCTTCGCCGAAGTTGCGCCGATGAAGTTTGGCCCCGCCTTCACCCGAGGAGGC
>JBBRDN010000091.1:0-15550 GCA_038203875.1 Verrucomicrobiota bacterium | reverse complement strand
CGCGACCGTCTCGCGGGTGTCGTCCTCGGCGTCGTAGGCGGCCACGATCCGCTCCCGCAAATCCAACGAGATGGTTCTCACGGCCCAAGCCTGCCGATCCCACCGACAAACGGCTACGCTTTCTTTTAATATGCTCTAGGGTAGCGCAGGCGTCACGCCTGCTGTTCCGGGCGTCGCGCCAGGAACAGTTCATGGCATCCTTCCGAAGCTATGATAGCGGAACGACCAGTGCGCCCGACTCACGGCGTCCGAACGCTCCGGCTGAACGGCCATCAATCCTCCGTAAGCAGCCGCCACCACCCTTTCCGGCGCGACGCCGGAAAGAGCAGGCCGGAGGCCTGCGCCACCCTGTGGAGCTTTGCCCGTGACACCTTCGCGGCGGGTGGCACTTTCCGCGCGTGCTCACGTCCGAAGCGATTGCCCTGCTTGAAAAGTTCCGCACCGGCCAGGTTTCCCTGGAGGACGCGCTGAAATCATTCCAAGCCGCACCCGTGGTTGATCTCGGCTTCGCCACCGTCGATACCCACCGCGCGCTGCGGAAGGGTTTCCCGGAAGTCATCTACGGAGCCGGCAAAACGCCCGACCAAGTCGTCGCCATCGCCGAGAAGATCGTCGGAGCCGATTCGCGGGTGCTCGTCACGCGCGTCACGGCCGACCACGCCCGCGCCTTCTGCGAACACTTCCCAGAAGCGATCCACCACGAAGCTGCCCGTGCTCTGACGCTGGAGCGGACTCCGCTGCAAAAGCGGCCTGGCTTCATCGCCGTCGTTGCGGCGGGCACGAGTGATCTACCCGTGGCAGAGGAGGCCGCGTTGACCGCCGATTTCATGGGCAACGAAGTGAAGCGCATCTACGACGTGGGCGTGGCCGGCCTTCACCGCCTGTTGGCGCGGCTGCCGGAGATCCAGTCGGCCAACGTGGTCATCGTGGTGGCGGGAATGGAGGCGGCACTTCCGTCGGTGCTCGGCGGCCTCATTGGCAAACCGGTCATCGGCGTGCCGACGAGCGTCGGCTACGGCACGCACTTCGGAGGGCTGACGGCGCTTCTGGGAATGCTGAACAGCTGCGCCAGCGGCCTGACCGTCGTGAACATCGACAACGGTTTCGGCGCCGCCTACGCCGCCAGCCAGATCAATGCCCTGAGGGTTTGATCACGGATGGCTTTTTTGCCCTCCTCCCCTACTTTGAAACTCAGCGGGTAAACCCTCCCAGCGAGTTTGACGAACCAAGGACGACTAATGAACGCCACCAAACGAATCGCACTGGTCTGTCTCATCTTCCTGACGTGCGCATCCGAGCTCCAGGCTCAATCGACCGTCATTTTCAACGACGCAGCGATCCGGCAAGGAACTCAAAGTGGAACTTTTCTGACTCTAACAAACTCGATAAACCCCAGCGAAGGCCGGGGCGGCCTTTTCGCTATTGGAATATCGTCCGTCGGTGGTGGCCAATTCATGCTTACTTCCTGGGGCATAGCAGAAGTCTATTCACTGTTCGCCATCACCGCCGGAACCGTGATCGACTCATCTTTTGTCGCATCGAACACCGCGCTAGTATCAAACAACGGCATTAGTCCAGGCAGCAGCGTGCAGTTGTTTCTATTTGGGCAGCCGAGACTGTTTGGATACTGGGATGATCGGCCGCTCGGTGGAAATGGAACGCCGGACATCAACGACAACTATGGATGGGTATCAATTACCGGCACCAGTTTGACTGGATTGGAGGTGTCAGCGAGCGCCACAGCGATCGGAGGTGGGATCATCGCCGGCACTACGACCCCGGTTCCCGAGCCATCATCGGTCATACTGTTGGTAACCGGTGCAGGTCTGCTGTTCCTGCGGCGAATTAAACGCTAGTCCGCATCTACTTCCTGACCCGATCCACGAAGCGTTTCATGCGCTCCATCGCGGTCTCGATCTGGTCGAAGGCGGTGGCGTAGCAGCAGCGGAGATACCCTTCGCCGCTTGGACCAAACGCGCTTCCGGGAACGGCGGCCACCTTTTCCTCCTGCAAGAAACGGAAGGCGAAATCCTTCGAGCCAAGACCCGTCGAGCGGATGCAGGGGAATGCGTAGAACGCGCCGCGCGGCAAGTGGCAGCTCAGGCCGGCTTCGTTGAAGGACTTCACGATGAAGTTCCGGCGACGGCCGTATTCCTCGCGCATCCGGTCGGTGTCGGGCTTGCCCTGCTTGATGGCCTGGAGCGCGGCTTCCTGGCTGATGATCGACGCGCAGAGCATCGAGTATTGGTGGATCTTCATCATGGCCTCGATGATCTCCACGGGACCGCAAGCGTAGCCGATGCGGAAGCCGGTCATCGCGTAGGCCTTGCTGAAGCCGTGCAGGAAAATGGTCCGTTCCGCCATGCCGGGGAGCGAGGCGATCGAGACGTGTTCGCCCTCGTAGGTCAGCTCGCTGTAGATTTCGTCGGTGATGACGAGCAGGTTATGGCGCTTGGCGACTTCCGCGATCTTCATCAACTCGGCGCGGGTCATGGTGCCGCCGGTCGGGTTGGTCGGGAAGTTGAGCATGACCGCCTTGGTCTTCGGCGTGACGGCGGCTTCGATGGCCTCGGCGGTGACCGCGAAGTTGTTCTCCTCCTTGCACGAGATGGCGACGGGCACGCCGTAGGCCAGGACGATGCTCGGCGAATAGCTCACGTAGCACGGCTCGTGGTAGATGATCTCGTCGCCGGGATTGATGATGGCACGGAGGACGAGGTCCATCGCCTCGCTGACGCCGACGGCGATGAGGATCTGGGTCTTCGGGTTGTAGCTGACGGCGAAGTTCTCCTCGATGTGCTTCGAGAGAGCTTCACGGAGGGAAAGCAGGCCGAGGTTCGACGTGTAGCCGGTGCGCCCGCGCTCGAGCGCGTAGATGGCCGCCTCGCGGATGTGCCATGGGGTGACGAAATCAGGCTCGCCGACGCCGAGCGAGATGACGTCCTTCATGCCTTGGACGATTTCGAAGAAGTCGCGGATGCCCGACCGGGGGATGCCGGTGACGTGGTTCGCGACGAACTGGTCGGCTTGGTAGGGACGTGCCATGGTATCAGTGGGATAGAAGAAACGAGAAGTCCCGGTCGCCAAGCAACCTCAAACCGGGAGGAGCCAGCGCCGGGACAAGTATCAGGCTGCGGCTCGAACGGCCTTGCGGGTGACGATGGGGGTGGTCTCGCCGAGGACGACCTGGCGGGTGACTTTGACGGACTCGACATCGCCGGACGTGGGCACGTCATACATGACGTCGAGCATGAGCTTCTCCAGAAGGCTGCGAAGCGCGCGGGCGCCGGTGCCTTTCTTGACCGCCTGCGCGGCGAGTTCGCGGAGCGCGTCGGAAGTGAACTCAAGCGAGACGTCTTCGAGCGCGAGGAGCTTGGCGAACTGCTTGGTCAACGCGTTCTTCGGCTCGGTCAGGATGGATACGAGCTGATCCTCCGTGAGCTGGTCAAGAACGGTGGAAACAGGCAGGCGTCCGATGAACTCCGGGATGAATCCGAAGCCGATGAGATCCTCGGGTTCGACCTGGTGCATGACTTCCTCACGCGAAAGGGAGGAGGACTGGACGTTTCGCTCCTGACCCGCGAAACCCATCACCCGATGGCCGATGCGGCGCTGGATGATCCGTTCAAGGCCGACGAAAGCGCCGCCGCAGATGAAGAGGATGTTGGTCGTGTCGACCCGGATGTATTCCTGCTGGGGATGCTTGCGTCCACCCTGGGGAGGGACGTTGCAGGTGGTGCCTTCAAGGATCTTGAGCAAGCCCTGCTGGACACCTTCGCCGGACACGTCGCGAGTGATGGAGACGTTCTCCGTCTTGCGCGCGACCTTGTCGATTTCGTCGATGTAGATGATCCCCATCTGCGCCTTCTTCACATCGTAGTCGGCGTTCTGGAGCAGGCGAAGGATAATGTTCTCCACGTCCTCACCGACATAGCCGGCCTCGGTCAGCGTGGTCGCGTCGGCGATGGCGAAGGGAACGTCGAGCACCTTGGCGAGCGTCTTTGCCAGAAGGGTCTTTCCGGATCCGGTCGGGCCGATAAGCAGGATGTTGCTCTTCTCCAGTTCGACTTCCTCCGCGGCCTCACGACCGACGGGGTGGTCGTCCTTGTCAGTGGTTGCCGAGAAGCCGCCGCTGGCAATCCGCTTGTAGTGGTTGTGCACTGCGACCGAGAGGACCTTCTTGGCGTGGTCCTGCCCGATGCACAACTCGTCGAGGCGACGGCGGATGTCGGCCGGCTTGGGAACTTTGAACTTTGCCTGGCCGCGCTTCTGGTCAACGGAGAGTTCCTTGTCGAGGACGCTCTTGCAGAGGTTGACGCAGTTGTCGCAGATGTAGACCCCCGGCCCGGCGATGAGCTTGCGGACTTCGGCGTGGGATTTCCCGCAGAAGCTGCAGAGCGTGATGTTGGTAGGCCGGGCCATGTCGGGGCCTTACGGAACGACCGAAGTAGTTTCAGGCAGACCGGGAACTTCCTTGCGGGAGCTGATCACGGCGTCGACGAGGCCAAAATCCTTCGCCTCTTCCGCGCTCATGAAATTGTCACGGTCGCAGGCCTTCTCGACGACATCGTAGGGTTGGCCGGTGTGGTGGGACAGAATGGTGTTCAAGCGCTGCTTGAGCTTGAGCATGTATTTCACGCGGATCTCGACATCGCTGGCCTGGCCTTCGGCGCCGCCGAGGACCTGGTGGATCATGATGTTCGAGTTCGGCAGCGAGAATCGTTTGCCCTTGGTTCCGCCGGATAGAAGCACGGCGCCCATGCTGGCGGCCTGGCCGATGCAGTAGGTGTTCACATCGCAGGTCATGAACTGCATCGTGTCGTAGATCGCGAGTCCGGCCGTGACGCTTCCGCCGGGGGAATTGATGTAGAGATGGATGTCCTTCTTCGGATCCGTCATCTGCAGGAAAAGGAACTGCGCGATGATGACGTTCGCCACCATGTCATCGACCTGCGTCCCGAGGAACACGATGCGGTCGACGAGCAGGCGGGAGTAGATGTCATAGCCGCGTTCGCCGCGTCCGGTCTGCTCGATGACGTTAGGAATCAAAAAATTCTGCATGTTTACGGGCTTTTCTGGAGCCGAAGCAACCTAGTGGAGGGGTCATGGACCGTCAAGCACACCGCCCCCGTGAAGGACGCCGGGCCGGATGTTTCCGCTTCTCGCAATCGCCGCCTGGAGTTTAATCGGACGTATGGAACTGAAAGTTGAGCACATTGGCCTCCCGTCCCGCGATCCCGTCGCCCTCAAGGACTGGTATGTCGCAGTCCTGGGAGCGGAACTCGCCTTCGACAACGGCCAAACACCTCCTGCGTTCTTCGTCCGACTCGCCGGCGGAGTGATGCTGGAAATCTATGAGGGCGACTTTGCCGTGAAGGAAACTGCGGACAACAATCTCAACGGCTTCCGGCATCTCGCGCTCCGCGTCGCCTCCATAGAATCGGCCAAGGCGGAACTTGAAACGCGCGGCGTGCGCTTTACCGAGTCGGTGAAGCCCGCGGGCGGAGGCGGACGGGTTCTGTTCTTCGGCGACCGCGACGGAAACCTGCTCCACTTCGTCGAACGGCCAGCGGGCACGGTCTTCGGCTGAGTCGCAGCCGACTACGGACGCAGTCGAACCAGCCCCCAGATCAACCGAAACCCCGGCGCAAAATCCTCCGGCCGCCGATCAATCCAGCCAGTAATCACCTCCTGGTGAAACCACTCGCCGCGATCGATCTCCGAGGCCTGCAGCTCGAAAGGTCCCTCCGCTTCGAGCCGGTAGACCCAGACATGTTCCATCCCGGTATCGTCGCAAGCCGCGATCTTGAAGAGGCGCTCGGGCGCCATGGCTATGCTCCATCCAAGCTCCTCGCGGAGCTCACGAATCGAGCACGCGTCGTAGTCCTCGCCTGAATCCAGGTGGCCGGCCGACGAGGTGTCCCAGACACCCGGATGGTTGTCCTTCAGCATGGAACGTTTCTGGAGAAAGAGATCGCCCCGGCGATTGAAGACGAGGACGTGGACGGCCCGATGCCGGAGGCCAAGCTGATGCACCCGCTTCCGGGTTTCGCGACCGACGACTTCGTCGCGGTCATCGACGACGTCGAAGATCTCCTCGTTCACGACGAAACCTTCTTCGTCAGCTCCACGAACTTCTCCAGGCTCACTTCCTCCGCGCGGGCCATCGGATTGATCGCGAGTTCGGCGAAGAACTCCTCCCACGCCAAGTCGGGCCACCGCTCACGGAGAAGCTTCAGCATCATCTTGCGCCGCTGGGAGAATCCCTGCTTCACGACCTGTGCGAAGATCTTGGTCGGCGGACCGGGCCGCAGCAGTTGGTGATCGCGCCTCACGAGGACGACGCAGGCGGAATCGACATCCGGCGCCGGAAAGAAACAGCTCGCGGGAATCTTGAAGCTCGAAGCCGCCTGGTAGCGCAGCTGAAGCAGCAGCGACAGGATGCCATAGGCATCGTCACCCGCCTTCGACATGATCCGCTGGGCAACTTCCAATTGGAGCGTGACCACCATCACCAGCGGGCAGCCCGGCGACATTGCCAGCTCGACGAGGATCGGCGAAGCGACGGAGTAGGGCAGGTTCGAAACCAGCTTCCAAGCGGACCAATCCTTCGAAACGTCTTCGAGTTCTTCGAGGGCGTCGGCATGCAGCAGGATCAGTTTGTCCCGGCCGTAGAAACGTTCCTCAAGCACCTCCACGAGCCGCGAATCCTTTTCGACCGCCACGACCTGGACGCCTTTCGCCAGCAGCAGCTCGGTCAATGGTCCCAGTCCGGGGCCGATCTCGAGCACGCGCTGGCCGGGATGCAGGTCGGCCGCCTCGACAATGCGCCGCAGCTGGTTGCCATCATGGAGAAAATTCTGACCAAGCGACTTCGTGAGCTGGATGTCCCGGCTCGTCAGGATGTCGCGCATTTCAGTTAGGGTCATGCGTCGGGGAACAGTCTAAGTGACCACGGTTCGGAGCGTGTTCGCAAGCGCCTTCACCGCGCGGTGGAGGTCGCGTTCGGAAATGGTCAGGGGCGGCGTGAAGCCGATCACGTTCGCGTGCTCGCCCTCCGGCAGAAAGATGAAGCCGTCATGCAGGAGCCGTTTGATGATGCGAAGGGACTCCGCGGTGGCCGGTGAACCGTCGCGACGACGCAGCTCAAGCCCGGCCATAAGGCCCGCGCCACGGGTGTGAAGCTGAAGGATGTCGGAGCGAAGCGCCTGAAGTTCCTTCAAGAGAATGCGGCCCAGCTTCGCGCTACGTTCCGGGAGTTTGAGGCGCTTAAGCTCCTTCAATTGCGCCAGCGCCATCGCGCAGCCGACAGGGTGGCCGAGGAAGGTGCTCGTGTGGATCGCTTCGCCATTTGAAGCCGGCCACGCGCGGTCCATCAGATCGGCACGCCCGACGCAGGCGGACATCGGGAAACCGCCTGTCAACGCCTTGCCGAGGCATATAAGATCCGGCACCACACCGCTGTGTTCGCAGGCGAACAGCCGGCCGGTCCGGCCGAAACCGGTGTAGATCTCGTCGACGATCAGCAGAGCCCCGAACTCGTCGCAGCGGCGGCGGAGCATCTGGAGAAATTCGGGCGGCGGAATACGGATACCGCCCCGCGCCTGCATCGGCTCGACCAGCACTGCGCCGACGTCGCCGCCTTTCAGGAGCTTAGTCAAAGAAGCCTCGATTCCCGCCAGTGCTGGGCAAGTGGGTCCAGCCGCGCTGCGGCTGGACGCCGAGTCGCAGCGCGACTCGGCCCACCATGGAAACGGCACGAAGTCCGCAAATTCCCTCAACTGCCGTCGGAACGGATCGCGGAAGTGTGCCCGGTGGGTCGTGCTCAACGCACCATAACCGAGCCCATGGTAACCGCCTTCGAATGCGATCACGCGCGACTTGCCCGTGGCGAGGAAAGCCGTCTTCAACGCCGCTTCGACTGCTTCAAAGCCCGAGTTGCAGAAGATGGTTTTGCCGGATGCCGGAACGGAGCGGCTCCAGCGTCCGAATGTGATCTGGCTCAGCTCACGGGTCAGTTCGGCTTTGAGAGGATGGGGATGCACGTCGCCCATGGCGTGGAGCAACGTTCCCATCTGCTTCTGCCCGGCGCGAACAACCGCCGTATTGGCATGTCCGGCCGCCGCCACGCCGAAGGCGGCGGTCAGATCGAGATACTTGCGCCCTTCGACATCCCAGACGTGCGAGCCCTTGGCCTTGGCCCAGACAATCGGCCAGCCGCCATCGGGATCGACGAACGTGACGTTCCGCGACTCGTAAGCTTTGAGAAGCTGGAGTGTCTTCCGGGTGTTCATCAGGGGAAGTGCCTTCAAACCCCCTTTTGATCAGGCGGCCAGATAAACTTGTGCATCTGGAGCTGGAACCGCACCGGCAACGCGTCGGCCACGATGCGTTCGACGAGATCCTTCCGGCTGATCGGCGTGTGGTCTGTCGGAAACGGCTTCAGCGACTTGTCCTGCTGATGTGGCAGCAGCGGCGCCACCCATGAGAAAAGCAGCGGGCAGACGCGTTCCAAATGGTGCTCGGCGATCTGTTCCTTGGCCCACGCGTAGTCCTGCTCGGTGCCGATGACGAACTTGATCTCATCGGTCGCTCGCAGGTGGCCGATGTTCGCCCAGTGCATCCGGCCCGACTCGCCGCTGCTCGGGCATTTCAAATCCATGATGCGGCGGACACGCGGATCGCACTTCGAGATGTCGATGGCACCACTGGTCTCGACCAGCACGGTGAAGCCATCGTCGCAAAGCTGCTTCATCAGCGGCAGCGCATTCGGCTGAAGCAACGGCTCGCCACCAGTGAACTCAACCAAAGGCAAAGCCGACGCCAGAAGGCCAACGCCCGAATCGCCGGCCGCCTTTGGCCTTTGGCCCTCGGACTTCGTCATTCCGTAAGGTTTTGCCAACGCGTCGATCTTCGCCCTCACCTCCTCGACCGTCATCTTCGAGCCCTGCGTGAAGGCGTAGGCCGTGTCGCAGTAGGAGCAGCGGAGATTGCAGGCGGTCAGGCGGACGAAGACGCACGGAAGCCCGGCGAAGGTGCTTTCGCCCTGCAAGCTCAGGTAGATTTCGTTGACGACCAGCGTCGCAGACATCGTGAAAGCATGGAGCGTCGCGGCGCTTGCACGCAAGGACCGCCTCCGGTTCTGCGTCTACTTGGCGGTCGGCTTGGCGGCGGTGCCGACGCTGTTCGTGGTGAACTGGACGTAGGCGAAGCATTCCGGGATGTGCGAATCCCACACGCCATGCCGGGTCCACACCCAGCCGCCGGAATCCTCCGCCGGAGCGGGCGCCTTGTAGGTGTTGAAGCGGGAGAAATCCATCCGCCACACGTCGCCTTCCTTCGGTGGCAGCGCGCGCCCGTCCGTGGCCAACCACTTCATGCCCCTCCACGGCAGCGCGACTTCCACCGTCCAACCACGGTCAACATCCCGGTCGTCGTTCACCGTGCCATCGAGGTGCACGGCCGTCTTCTTTCCGGGGAACGACCACTTGAAGTTCCCGAGCCGGCCGCCACGGATGTGGTTGGTGAAGCCGACACCGTTGAACGCAACCCAGTCGGACTTGGGAAACTCAGGTGCCTTGGAGAAACCCGCCTTGTCGTAGGCGTCGTTCCAGATGAAGAAGACCTCGTAGGCGGTGTTGTAGCCGTTCAGTTCCAACTCGTAGTAGCTGTCGCGGCCGGCGATGAAGAGTTCGACGTCGTTGTCGTAGTATATCGGATCGTTCTGGTTGGTGTATTTCGCCTTCAAGTGCGGCTCCTGCAGCTGGTAGCCGATGTAGAGGTTATCGTCGTCCCACATGACAGTGGCGAAGGTGTCATGCAGCGCCGCCTTTCCCGAAATGATGTCGACGAAACGCGGCGACTTCGGCGCGGTCTTCCACGACGCCTCGTCCAGCTTGCCGTCGATCTTGATCGGGCCCGAAACCCGGTGCGCGGTGTAGCGGGCGATCTCGTTGGTCGAGCACGGAAAGGACCAGTCTCGTTCGGCGGCGATGCCGGCCAAGCCGGTCACGAGGAGGGAAAGAAGCGTCAGCGTCAGTTTCATTTGATGTTCGAGAGAAATCTCAACGGCCAGCCGAGACGGAAAGACGCCCGGATTCAGGATCCTTCACGACGACAAAACTCGATGTGAAGGCGAGCTCCGCGTCGCCGCGATCGAGAAGCGTCCGGCAAAGCGTCCCTAGGTCGGGCGCATAGTTCCGGGTGGTGGTCGCGCCGTTCAGCTCGATCTGGATCGGCTGGCTGAAATCGACGAGACGGGAATCGAAAAACACCGTCGCCGAGGCCACGTCGCTGTTCGCCGTGATGACGAAACGGTTGTCCCGGCAGCTGGCCAGGATCTCCTGCTTCTTCCCGGGCTTCGGCACCTGCAACCAGTAGAAGTCCTGGACGACGTCGTCGGTCATGAGCCACGAGAGTTCGCGCGGCACGGGGTTCCTGACGGCGGGATACAGCTGGGGAATCAGATCGCGGTCCGGCAATCCGCCGTGGCCGAAGCCCTCCTTGATGTCGATCGTGACCGGGTAGATGTCGGTCCGTTTGCCGCGCAGTTTCTCCACCTCTTCCGCAAAGCTCCGGTTGCGTGTGAGCCGCCCATACATCGTGTCCTTCTCGCCGACCATTGCGCTGAACACGGTGTTCCTCAACGTGACCGGCGTGGTCTCGCCCTGGGTAGCGGCGGCGGCCGATGCGTGAATAGCCGCAAAATGATCGGGCATCTTCGGCCCGATGGCGTAGGCGCCGTATCCGCCATGGGAGTAGCCCATGATGAACACCTTGTTCGGATCGACGTCGCCAAAGAGGAAGAAGTTGTCCACCAGCCGGTCGACGAGCGGATAGACGTAGCGGTCATAAAACCCGTTCCATGTGTCGTTCGGCGCCCGCAACGCGAGGTAGAGGTAGCCGCCGGCCTCGGGATGATCCTTGTAGTAGCGCTGCATGATCTTCCACTGGCTGTCGTTGACCTCCGGAGGCGCGCCGCCCCCGCCGTGCATGGCGATGAACAGCGCCCAGCCGTTCGTCGGCCGCGTCCCCACCGTCTTCACAACATACGGACTGACATGCTTTCCCGAGCCGACCCGCGAGGCGTCGAAGTCGGCCCTGGCCGCCTGATGCGCCGGCAACGCCAGATAGGTCTCCCATGCGATGCGGCGCACTGCGGGCTCATTGTCCCGGAGGAGGCTGTTGAACCGTTGTTCAAACTGGAACGCCCCCCTCGCATCGGGCGCCGACCTGAAATAGTCGTTCAAAGCCGACTTGAGCCCCCAGGCATCGCCGGCGCTCAAAGGGCGCTGAATCTTCTGCGGGATGTAGCAGACCATCGAGGGCTGCACGATCACCGGCTGGTCCGTCAGGGTCAGCGTCACCAACTCGGAGGCATTGGTCCCGAAAGTGATCTCCCGCTTGACCGGGCGGCCTTCGGTTTTGAGTTCAACGCGATAACGTCCACCGGCCAAAACTGGAAACGCGGCGAAGTCGTTGAGGTCGGCCGCCTCGCCGCGGCTGGTTTCGGACTGCCCGGCGGCGGTGTTGTTGAGCTCGGTGACCGTGATCGGCACGGCCACCCGGCGACCGGCCGGAGCATCGAGGACTTTGACCAGCAGACGAGGCCGGGCGTCGGCCGCGGCTTTGGGCTTCGCGGCGTAGTGTTCGGTCACATTGACGGCGCCGACCCAAGTCACATCCGGGGCCCACACCATGGGGAAACCGACCTCCGATTTGCGGAAGCTGGTCGCGTATATCGCATGCCGCGGCACATCCGCCCGCGCCTCAGACGCGTCGTGGACGAACCAACCGCGGTTCAGCCCGTTCTTGTCCGCTTCCGCCGCTCCGGTGAACTGCCATCCATCGTCCCAGACTTCGACCCACGTGTGGTTGCCACGCATGTTGGACCACATGGGAGTGCCGACTACCCGGGCCGGCACACCCACCGATCGGCAGGCGTCCACGAGAAGGATCGAAAGCCCGGTGCAGGTGGCGACGCCCGACGCCATCGTTTCCGACGGCGCCTGATCGGGGCGCTTCCGACCGGTCGAATAACGAACCTTGAGCAGCTTGAAGAGTTTCTCGTTCAACCGCTGCGCCGCCTCGCCCGGGGTCCGGCAGTCGGCGATCAACGGCAAGGAAATCTCCCGAAGTTTGGCGCGCCACGGTTCACGCGCCTCGGTCAACGAAGCATACGGCAGCACGTCGTTCAGGTAGATGTCCGCGGGAATGGCCGCTCCCCACGGCGCCGACGCCACGGCCTCTCGGGCGAGCCGGACGTTCTCCAACAGGAAAGCCGCCGACAACTCGCGCACGTCCTTCTCCGGCATGTGCTCCACGAGGAACTGCATGGCCACGCGTTCCTTGCCCGTCGATCCGGACAACGCGCGGGACAGCTCGAGGGCATTCGTGCCCGCCACGGTCAACTGGCGCTCGACAGCCGGAGAACCCGCGCTGACGGCCGGTTCAGGAAGCCGGCAAACACAGCCCGCCACCAACAGAAGCAGCAGACAAACGCCGACGGTCGCGCGATGGGCCATGGGGAAAACCTGCCAGCCGCTTGCTCAGGCAAAAGAACAAACTCGGCGCGATCGTGATTGAGCCACGCGCCGGGGCCTTGTTTCGGATTGCGTCGCAGTGGCTTCAGAGGCATTCACGCCGTTCCAGTTTCATGAACGAATCCCATGTCGCGAAGATCGCCTCCGAGCTGAAGGTCCAGCCCCGCCAGGTCGCCGCCACCGCCAAGCTCATCGCCGAGGGCGCCACCGTCCCGTTCATCGCCCGCTACCGCAAGGAAGTGACCGGCACGCTCGACGAGGTGGCCATCACCGCCATCCGCGACCGGATGCTCCAGCTCGCCGAGTTGGACGAGCGCCGCACCTCGATCGTGAAGTCGCTGGAGGAACGCAATCTCCTCTCCGACGACCTGAAGAAGGCCATCGCTTCGGCCGAGACGTTGACCGCACTGGAGGATCTCTACGCCCCGTATCGCCCTAAGCGCCGCACCCGCGCGACCATCGCCAAGGAAGCCGGCCTTGAGCCGCTGGCCAAGCTGCTCTTCGAACAACAGGAAACCGTCGATCCGCTCAAGGAGGCCGCCGCCTTCGTCAATCCGGAGAAGCTGGTTGTCGATCCTACCGCCGCACTCTTCGGCGCGCGTGACATCATCGCCGAGTGGATCAACGACGACGCCGTGGCCCGTGCGAAGCTCCGCCAGCTCTACTGGAGCGAGGCGACCGTTCGTTCCAAGGTGCTCACCGGAAAGGAGGCCGAGGGCGCGAAGTTCAAGGACTACTTCGACTGGACCGAGCCGGTGAAAACCATTCCCAGCCATCGCATGTTGGCGATACGCCGCGGCGAGACCGAAAGCTTCCTGCTCGTCCGCATCACGCCGCCGGAGAGCGACGCCGTCATCACGCTGGAAGAACTCTTCGTCAAAGCCCCGGGCAAACCAGCCGGCGAACAGGTCCGCTTGGCGGCGCAGGATTGCTTCAAGCGGCTGCTCGGTTTCGCCATCGAGGGCGAGATCCGGATCGACTCGAAGAAGAAAGCCGACACCGAGGCGATCCGCGTCTTCGCCGAAAACCTGCGCGAGCTGCTGCTAGCTCCGGCGCTGGGCCAGAAGAACGTGTTGGCCATCGATCCCGGCTTCCGCACGGGTTGCAAGGTCGTGTGCCTCGATCGCCAAGGGAAGCTGCTCCACCACGACGTCATTTATCCGACTGCGGCGGGAGCTTCCCAAGTGCGCGAAGCGGCCGAGACCGTGCTGGCCTTCATCAAGAAGTTCCAGATCGAAGCCATTGCGATCGGCAACGGCACAGCCGGCCGTGAGACCGAGGCCTTCATCAAGCTGCTGAAGCTGCCGTCCTCGATCACCGTCGTCATGGTCAACGAAAGCGGCGCGTCCATCTACTCCGCCAGCGAAGCGGCTCGCGAAGAGTTTCCCACCCAGGACGTCACCGTGCGCGGCTCCGTCAGCATCGGGCGGCGTTTGATGGATCCCTTGGCCGAGCTGGTGAAGCTCGATCCCAAGAGTATCGGCGTCGGCCAGTATCAGCACGACGTGGATCAAAACGCCCTCAAGCGCAGTCTCGATGACGTGGTCGTCTCCTGTGTGAACGGCGTGGGCGTGGAGCTGAACACCGCCAGCAAGCAGCTTCTCAGCTACGTGTCCGGCCTCGGCCCATCGCTCGCCGCCAACATCGTCGCGCACCGCAACGAGCACGGCCCGTTCAAGTCGCGCAATGAACTGCTCAAGGTCGCCCGGCTTGGACCCAAGGCCTTCGAGCAGGCCGCAGGGTTTCTTCGCATCCGCGATGGCAGCCATCCGCTCGACGCCAGCGCGGTCCATCCGGAGCGCTACGCGTTGCTCGACACAATGGCCCGCGACCTTGGCTGCACCGTGACCGACCTGCTCAAGGACGCCGGCGCACGCCAGAAGCTGAAGCTGGAAAAATACGTCAGCGACGGCGTCGGCCTGCCCACACTTCAGGACATCGTGCAGGAGCTGGCCAAGCCCGGCCGCGATCCGCGCGAGAAGTTCGAGGTCTTCAGCTTCAAGGACGGCGTGGACAAGATGGAGGACCTGAAGCCCGGCATGAAGCTGCCCGGCATCGTGACCAACGTGACGGCGTTCGGCGCGTTCGTGGACATTGGCGTGCATCAGGACGGCTTGGTCCACGTCAGCCAGCTCGCTGACAGATTCATCAAGGACGCCTCCGAAGTCGTGAAGGTCTCCCAGAAGGTCATGGTCACCGTGACCGAAGTGGACCTGCCCCGGAAGCGCATCGCGCTTTCGATGAAGGCTAATCCGGAGATCGGCGCGGCCAAGGAACAGCGCAGCTCCCCGGCCGCACCGCGTCCGCCCGCCGGCAAACCCGGAGCCTTCCCGGCACGACCTTCCTTCAATCCGAACCGCGGCGGAAATGGAGGAGGAAGCCTTGACGGCGGCGGGCTCGGGTCACTGGCCGACGCCTTCGATACGTCGCTCAAGAAGAAGTAGCCGAATAGTGGCAAGTCGCCGGTTTGCTCGAGCCGTCGCGTGCCCTTGACCAACGCGGTCACCACCAAGTCAAGGAAGCACCCCGGCCATGATCCGAAGGTCGGGATCGAGGAAGGTATCCGGCTGTTTGTCGAATGGTTCCGGAAGCAGGACGCTTCTACCCAAACTTTGCTTCCGTCCGCAACGGGCGCCCCGCAATGTCTGCCTGCGCGCCGCATGACCGACCTCGTCAAACTCCTCTCCGAACTGATCGCCCTGCCGAGCGCGAATCCGGCGTTCGTCGAACCGGGCAGCACATTGGCAGGCGAACGACTCGTCGCCGAGTTCCTCGTCCGCACCGCGGCGAATGCCGGCTTGGACGTGCAGCTCAGCCGGGTGCTCCCCGATCGCGACAACGTGATCATCCGCCTGGCCCCGCGCGGCCGGATTCGTCGCCGCATCGTCCTCGCGCCGCACATGGACACGGTGGGCGCGTCCGGTTCGCAGTTGAAGCCGGTGCTCAAGGATCGACGCATCCACGGCCGCGGCGCGTGTGATACGAAGGGCTCCGTCGCCGCCATGCTG
>JBBRDN010000090.1:0-15805 GCA_038203875.1 Verrucomicrobiota bacterium | reverse complement strand
GCACCCAATCTGAAGACCGCCCGGCGCTTCATCGACTTCACGCTCGGTGAGGAAGGCCAGAAGCTGTGGTTCCTCCAGACCGGCCGGCCAGGCGGTGCGGTCAAGGAATCGATCGACCGCATGTGCGTGCGGCCGGATTTCTACGGCCGCTTCAAGGACGACTCGAACATCCAGTATTCGCCCTTCGCCGTGACGAACACCTTCAACTACGACTCCAAGCTGGCCCGCGAACGCCGCGAGGTCGTGGCCGCATTGATCGGCGCGCTGCTGGTCGATACGCATCCGGAACTCCGCCAAGCGTGGAAAGCCGTCATGCCGCTGAAGGGCAACGGCGATCAGTGGAAAAACCTCGGCACCGTGCCCATCTCCGGCACGGAAGCCCTGCGCCTCGCGCGGAACGAATGGAAGGACCCCGCCGTCCGCAACCGCCTGAAGATCCAGTGGCAGACCTGGGCGCAGGACAAATACAAGAAGATCGCCAAGGGACGGAACTGAGTCGCCCATCATGAACCGCAGAAAACGCAGACCACACGGAATGAAGACCAGCAATTCGGCTTCTACTTTCTTCGCGTTTTCTGCGGTAAACCTCTCCTTCCCTTTCGCCTCCTGATCCCATGCGCGTCGTCATCGAAAACCTGGTCAAAAACTTCGGCGATACCCAGGCGCTCAAGTCGCTCTCGTTCGACATCCGTGACCACGAGCTGTTCTTCCTCCTCGGCCCGTCCGGCTGCGGCAAGACCACGCTGCTCCGCTCCATCGCCGGCTTCTACCAGCCCGATGGCGGCCGACTGCTCTTCGGCGACAAGAACATGGCCGGCGTCCCCCCGCACCAGCGCAACACCGGCATGGTCTTCCAGAACTACGCGCTCTGGCCGCACATGACCGTCTCCCAAAACGTCGCCTACGGCCTGGAGGTCCGGTCGGTCAGCCGCGCGGAAAAGGACGAGCGCGTCCGCGAAGCCCTCGAGATCGTGCAGATGACCCAATACGCCGGGCGCTCGCCCAACCAGCTTTCGGGCGGCCAGCAGCAGCGCGTCGCCCTCGCCCGCGCCCTCGTCATCAAGCCGGACGTCCTCCTGCTCGATGAACCGCTCTCCAACCTCGACGCCAAGCTCCGTCTGGAGATGCGCGACGAGATCCGCCGGATCCACGACCGCACGCAGATCACCACCATCTACGTCACGCACGACCAGAAGGAGGCCCTCTCGCTCGCCTCGCGCATGGCCATCCTCCGCGACGGACGCATCGAACAGATCGGCGATCCGCGTTCCGTCTATCGCGAACCGGCCAACCGATTCGTCGCCGACTTCATAGGTGAATCCAACTGGATCGACGGCGACGTGGTCGGCACCGATTCGTCCGCGCTCACGCTGAAGGCCGCTTCGGGTATCCTCACGGCGTCGGCCCGAACGGGCTTCTCCGTCGGACAAAAGGTTTCCATCGGAATCCGCCCCGAAGCCATCCGTCTCGGCACCGCGCCGGTGAACAACCTCTCCGCCGAGATCGAGCAGGTGACCTACCTCGGCGAGATCGAGCAATACCGCCTCAAGCTCGCGGGCGGACTCACGGTGAAGGCCTTCGAGCAGAACCCCGTCGAGATCCGCCGCCCCGGCGAACGCATCGACGTCCACGTCCGCCCGGCCGACGTGCTGGTCTTCCCGGCCGAGTAACATTTTCCGCAGACCAGATGCATCTGAATGGATGCCGGCGACGTAGCTCGACCTGACAGCTCCCATGACCAACCGCTTCCGACATAAACTGACCGCAACGCTGCTTACGTTGTGCGTTGTGGTGTCCGGATGGGTCGGAATCAACCCGAGACTGCATCGGCTGGTTGAACACGGTGGCCAAGGCGCGGCCCATACGCATCGCGACGGAGCCACCCACTGGCACGACCACGGCGACGACCGTCCGCACCGGCATGATGCGCCGGTCGAGATTTCATTCCCGCCGGCCGGCAACAGGCTGGAACGTGGTTTCCAGTCCCATCCGTTCGGCAGCCTGCCTGTCCGCGAGCTTCTAAGCCGCCTGCTGAAACTTTGGTCCGACGACCGCGCCTCCGAAGAACCCCGCTCCGATCACCGGCATAACAGCCTAGCGCAATCCCTGAGCGACGGCCTGGTTGAAGCCGCCTTCGCTTGGGACGCCCCGGCCGCTCCTCCAACGCAATTCCTGTGGGTAGGAACACCTTCCCGCAACTTCTTCCCCGCATCGGATTGGTCACCTGACTCCGCCAGCCGCGCGCCTCCCGCCTTCTCGGTTTAGCAGTTTCCCCCGACACCTGAACCGCTCAGGCAAACCGACGTTTCCTCGACGTCGTCTTTCCCGGCTTCAGCCAGGCAGTCGCACCCGGCCGACTCTCTGTCGTGTTTTCGTTCCATCTTGCCGGAACAGTCCCCATCCAATTCCTGATCCGTGCCGGCGCACTGGCGTCGGCCTTGAAACCATTTGTTCCCATGAAATCCCGATTCCTTCGTCGTTCCAAAAAACTGGTTACCGTGATCGCTCCGTTCGCGATCGGAACCTCGGCCCTGCACGCGCAGAACGCCGTTGTCGCAACCAATGAAGTCCAGAACCTTTCGCCTATTGTCGTCACCGGGCGTTCCGACAGCCTGCTGGGCATCGCAGACTCGGCGGGGGTCGGCACCGTCGGCGTGGCGCAGCTTCAGGCCCGGCCCATCATGCGCCCCGGCGAACTGCTGGAGACCATTCCCGGCGTCATCATCACGCAGCACAGCGGCGCGGGTAAGGCCAACCAGTATTACCTGCGTGGCTTCAACCTCGACCACGGCACCGACCTCGCCACGTCGCTCGACGGGATGCCCGTCAACCTGCCCACGCACGCCCATGGCCAGGGCTACACCGACCTGAACTTCATGATCCCAGAGCTGGTCGAGGCCATCGACTACAAGCACGGTCCCTACTCGGCGGAGGATGGCGACTTCGCCTCGGCGGGCGCGGTGAACATCCGCTATGCGAACACGCTGCCTCAGAACTTTGTCACCCTCGAGGGCGGGAGCTTCGGCTATGCGCGGGCGGTGACCGGAATTTCCTCCAAAGCCGGACAAGGCAGCCTGCTCTTCGGCGGCGAAGCGTATCACAACGACGGGCCGTGGATTCGCGAGGACGACTACCGGAAGTTCAACGGCGTCCTCCGCTACAGCCAAGGCACCTCCGCCCTGGGCTGGAGCATCACCGCAATGGGTTACCATGGGAAATGGAACGCCACCGACCAGCTGGCCCAGCGCGCCGTAGATGGTGGCGTCATCCCCGGCTTCGTCGACCGTTTCGGTTCACTGGATACGACCACGGGCGGCGATTCGCAGCGATACAGCCTCCTGGCCGAATGGCATCGCGCCACCGCGACCTCGACCACTCGGCTCATGGCCTACGGCTTCTACTACGACCTGGACCTGTTCTCGAACTTTTCCTACGTGCTGAACGATCCGGTCAACGGCGACCAGTTTGAGCAGCAAGACCGCCGCTATGTGGGCGGCTTCAAAGCCAGCCACGAATGGCAGCAGGAATGGTTCGGCAAGCCGGTCAACAACACCGTCGGCCTCCAGTTCCGCACGGACAGCATACGCAACGGACTCTTCAACACCGCTGCCCGGCAGCGTCTCGCCACGACGCGCGAAGACGACGTGCTCCAGGCCAGCATCGCGCCCTATGTGGAGAACCGCGTCCAGTGGGGCGAGAAATTCCGCACCGTCGCCGGTCTGCGTGCCGACTATTTCCACTTCAACGTGGACAGCGACAACGCGGCCAACTCCGGTGACAAGGGTGACGTCATCGTCAGCCCCAAGCTCAACCTCATCTTCGGCCCGTGGGCGCAGACGGAGTTTTATCTGAGCGGCGGTCTCGGCTTTCACAGCAACGACGGCCGTGGCTCCACCACGACCATCGATCCCGCCAGCGGCGCAGCCGTGACACCGGTTGATCCGCTCGTTCGCACGATGGGCGCGGAGGTGGGAGTCCGCTCGACGTTCGTTCCCGGCCTCCAGTCCACGCTCTCGCTCTGGATGCTCGACATCGATTCCGAGCTGCTCTTCGTCGGCGACGCGGGCACCACGGAACCGAGCCGTCCCAGCCGGCGCTACGGAGTCGAGTTCGCCAACTACTATTCGCCGACCAAATGGCTGACATTCGACGCGGATTTCGCCATGTCGCGCTCGCACTTTCGCGACGAAGATCCAGCCGGTCGATACATCCCCGGGTCCATCGAAACTGTCGTGGCCGCCGGTGTCGCGGTGCATGATCTGCACGGGTTCTTCGGCAGCCTTCGCATGCGCTACTTCGGACCACGTTCCCTGATCGAAGACGACAGCGTGCGTTCCAGCGAAACCATCCTGCTCAACGCTCAGGTCGGGTATCAGTTCAACAAGACTTGGACCCTCAACGTGGAGATCTTCAACCTGCTGAACCGGAAAGACAGCGACGTGGACTACTTCTACGAGTCACGTCTGCCCGGAGAACCGGTCAATCCCGACCCCGCCTTGAACGGCGGCTACAACAACATCCACTTCCATCCCGTGGAACCCATCGCCGTCCGTGTCGGCCTGACCGCGCGGTTCTAACCTTGCGCCGGGCAGGGATGGAGGTCCTCTCGGTCCGGCCGCTTCTCCCGCATCCACCAGCGCCTGATGGAAGTTGGTTGTCTTCGACATCCAGAATCCATGAGCTCAGTCGCGCCTACCGTGACTTCAGCCCCGTGACTGGCTGCGGAAGCGTCCGGGCGAAATGGCCGCCTCCCGTTTGAAGGCCACGCTGAGATACTCCGCGTGTTTGAAGCCGGTTCGTTCGGCGATGGCTTCGAGCGTGAGGTCCGTGTTGGTGAGAAGCTCCTTCACGCGGTTGATGCGGACACGGGTCACTTCCTCGTGCGGCGTGCGGCCGATGAGTTTCTTGAAATTCGCCTCGAATTGCCGCCGTGAACCGGGAGCCAGCTTGAGCACGTCCTTGGCGGCGATCCCCTCGACGGCGTGAGCCCTGATGTAGCGCACGGCCGACACGATCTGCGGATCCTCGATGGCCAGCACGTCGCTCGACTGGCGCGCGGCCACGCCGAGCGGCGGGATGAAATGCGAGTCCGCCGGGACGCGTTCACCCCGCATCATCCGGTCGAGCAAGGCGGCCGCGTCGTAGCCGGTCTTGTGGGCGTTGGGGATGACGCTGCTGAGCGGCGGATCGGACAGCGCGCAAAGGAGTTCGTCGTTGTCGACGCCCACGACGGCCACCTCGTCCGGCACGGCGATGCCGCGTCGGCGGCAGGCGTCGAGGATCTGCTGGCCGCGCAGGTCGTAGCAGGCCATGACGCCGATGGGTTTCGGCAGTTTCTCCAGCCACGCGCCGATGTCGGAAACCACCTGTTCATCGTCGTCGACAAGCCGCTGTGGCTTGTAGACGGCGCAGGCGAAACCGGCTTCCGACACCGTGCGCATGAAGTGCTCGCCGCGCCAGAGGCTCCAGTTGAAGCGCGGATCGCCACAGAAGGCGAAGTGGCGGAAACCTCGTTCCGCCAGATGATCGAAGACCAACCGTGCGATGGCCCCGTCGTCGGTCTCGAACCAAGGAAGCTCAGGGATCAGCTGCGCGGCGCTCACATCGACCATGGGAACGGCCACCTTCTTCAGCGCCTTGGCGATGTCCTCGTTCTCAATCCGGGCAATGATTCCGTCGCCGTCCCAGCCCTTCAACCAAGCGGGCGGCCGGTCGCCGCGCCCATGTTCCGCGAGGTAGATGGACCACGGGCGGTGTTCGCGGATGTAGGCCACCATTCCACGCAGAAGGGCGCGGGCGTAGGCGTTCGAGGTCTCGACCAGGAACGCGACGCGCGGGGATTTGCCTGGGGGTTTTCGATTCACGATCCGGAGACGTAATAAATCTCAGGAAATACTTCCGCAAAACTCATGGTCCGAACCTGTCGGAGGAATAGGTTGATCTCAATCACTGAAATCCGGCGTGGGCGTTCCCGCGTCGACAGGCCGCAACCCCTCGTTTTGCCGATGTCTCGTAATTTCTCAGGAATCGCCTCTGTCGCCCCGCAGTTGGGACGACCCGCCCACCGGGCGGGCGAACACATGGACTTCAGGAGCGGGAAGGACGCATTCATCAACAATCCCGACGGGGCTACGCGCAGCTCCCGCCGGACCCGGCCTTCGTCCGCCGACTGCTCTGAAGCGTCATGGCAACGGCTAAACACCGTTGCCATGACGCCCTTAACAGGAAACGAAAGGGCCGGCCGCAAGGCCCGTCCTTTTAATCATGGCACCGTGCTTGGGCGCCCCTCCGGGCCCCGTGGCTTGGCCCGATCGAGCTCGCCCGAAAACGGGTTGCCGCCCTCCGTGAACCGTCACTTTCCGCCGACCCAACCCAACTCCCGATGAAATCCAGACTGTCGATCATTGCATCCGCCTCAATCATGTTCGGCCAGATCTGCATGGCCCAATCCAACCCGCCGATGGCGGAAGATTGGAAACCCGCCAGCTCCAACCAACAGGGCAAACAGTATCCGCAGGTCAATTCGGAGGGGCGCATCAAGTTCCGCATCGTCGCGCCCAAGGCCCAGAGCGTAGGAGTGAGCTTCCGGGAAAGCACCACCTTCACCAAGGGAGAGGACGGCGCCTGGACGGGCTACTCGCGTCCCTTGGACGTGGGCTTCCACTACTACACCATCAACATCGACGGGGCGGAAGTCCCGGACCCGAACAGCCTGTTCTTCTACGGGGCCGGCCGCTGGGGCAGCGCCGTGGAGATTCCAGCCAAGGACGAGGACTTCTACTCGCTCAAGAACGTCCCCCACGGCCAGCTCCGCGAGATCCACTACTTCGCCAAGTCGGGCAATACGAACCGCCACGCCTTCGTCTACACGCCGCCCGAGTATGACAAAAAACCCCGGAAGCGTTTCCCGGTGCTCTACCTGCAGCACGGCGCGGGCGAGAACGAATACGGCTGGGGCAGCCAGGGGCGCACCGGGTGGATCATGGACAACCTCCTCGCCGAGGGAAAAACCCAGCCCTTTATCATCGTGATGGAGAACGGCGGCAACATCGGCGGAGGCCCCAGGCCCGCCGGACCGCCAGCCGGCGCTGCGGCTCCTGCGGGGGCCACCAACGGCGCGCCCGCGCGCGGCCCGGCCGGTCCCGGCGGACGCACATTCAACTTCAGCGCGTTCGAGAAAGCTCTCATCGACGACCTGATCCCCTACATCGACGCCAACTTCCGCACCGTCGCCAACCAGCCGAACCGCGCCATGGCCGGCCTCTCCATGGGCGGCATGCAGACCCGGGCGATCAGCCTGGCCCACCTCGACACCTTCTCCCACATCGGCGTCTTCAGCGGCGGCAGCATCGCCGAGAAGGACATCGCCGACATGGCCGCCTTCAAGAAGAAGGTCAAAGCCGTCTTCATCAGCTACGGCAGCAAGGAAGGCGGGGCCGCCGTCGCCAAGACCAACGTGGAATCCCTGCAACGGGCCGGCATCCGCGGAGTCTACTACGAGTCGCCCGAGACCGCGCACGAGTGGCAGACCTGGCGGCGCAGCCTGCAAGAGTTCGCGCCCCTGTTGTTCAACAAGTGACGCCCGATCGCAGAAATCAAACCACCCGATGAAAATCAAAGCCACCCTCCTGGCCCTCGCCCTCCTTCCCTGGACCGGCTTCGCAGCCGACGTTTCCGGCACTTGGAAAACCGAGTTCGAATCGCAGATCGGCCTCCAGAAATACACCTACACCCTCAAGCAGGACGGCACGAACCTGACGGGCAAGGCCAGCTCCGAGATCGGCGACCAGAAACGCGAGACCGACTTGAAGGAAGGAAGGGTCGACGGAGAAAAGGTCACGTTCGTCGAGATGCTGAAGTTCCAGGAAAACGAGATCCGCATCACCTACAAGGGCACGATCTCCACCAACGAGCTGAAGCTCACCCGGGAGGTCGGGGATTTCGCCAAGGAGGAGATCGTGGCCAAACGCGAAGCCGCCCGTGCATCGGCCGGCGGCCCCGGCCAGCGCGGACCCGGAGGACGCGGAGGCTTCGGCGGCCCCATCACCCTTGGCCCGGATGACAAGGCGTTCTTCCCGCCGGTGCCTGAAGGCTTCGACAAGGCCGCCGAAGGCATCGCCCACGGCAAGCTGGAGATGGTCGAATACGACTCGAAGTCGGTCGGCAACAAGCGCAAGGCGCTCGTCTACACGCCGCCCGGCTATTCCGCCGATACGAAGTATCCCGTCCTCTACCTCCTCCACGGCATCGGCGGCGACGAGAACGAATGGCGCAACGGCGGCCATCCCGAAATCATCCTCGACAACCTCATCGCCCAAAAGAAATCGGTCCCCATGATCATCGTCATGCCCAACGGACGCGCCCAGGCCGACGACCGCGCCAGCGGCGGCATGGGCTCCGCAGCGGCTTTCGGCCTGTTCGACAAGGATCTTCTCGGCAGCCTTATCCCGTTCATCGAGTCCAAGTATTCCGTGAAGACGGACCGCGAAAACCGCGCCCTAGCCGGGCTTTCCATGGGTGGTGGCCAGTCGTTGAACTTCGGCCTCGGCAACCTCGACACCTTCGCCTGGGTCGGCGGCTTCTCCTCCGCGCCCAACACCAAACCGGCGGCGGATCTCGTGCCCGACGCGGACAAGGCGACCAAGCAGTTGAAGCTCCTCTACGTCTCCTGCGGCAACAAGGACGGCCTCATCCGCATCAGCCAGGGCGTCCACGCCTACCTCAAGGAGAAGAACGTTCCGCACATCTGGCACGTGGATGAACACGCCCACGACTTTCAGCACTGGAAGAAGGCGCTGTTCAACTTCTCTCAACTGGCCTTCAAACCCGATCCCAAGTGACGACGACGCAAGCGGACTGACCACACAGAACTGACCCCAAATGAATACCACCAAACAGACTCTGGCACTCATCGCGGGAGGGCTGATGGCTCTCAACACCTTCGCGGCGGAAACGCCCGATCGCCCGCTCCACGTCCTTTATCTCGGCCCGGTCGGCAACGGCGGCCGCGGCGGTCCTCCCGGTGGCGGCGGCTTCGGCGGATCGCGCACGAACTACGTCTATCTGCCGGGCCAGACGATGGCCCCCGAGGCGATCTATTTCGACCATCTCCCGGATGTCACCCACCTCACGGAAAAGTATCTCAGCCACTTCGACGCCGTGGTGCAGGTGCTGCCCGATGCCGAAGTCGGCGCGGCCGGGCAGAAGCTGCTCGACGGGTTCAAGGGCGCGGGCAACGGCTTGATCAAATACTCCGAGCGTCCGACAGATGCCGTCCTGCGCGAGGCGGTGCTCAGCGCCGTCAGCGCGAAGGCCAAATCGACCTGGGTAGCCTCGCTGGCCTCCCGGCCGCTTCTACAACGCCAAGCGGGCGACGTGCCGAACTACGAGCGCAGACCCGAGGCCGTGAAGTTCCAGGCCCCGCTGTCTCCCAAGGACAGCCTGCGCTACACGCAGGTCCCGGCCGATTTCGAGCTGCAGCTCTTCGCCGCAGAGCCCGACGTCGTGAAGCCCATGTATGTCGCGTGGGATGAGCGCGGACGCGCCTGGGTGGTCGAGGCCCGGGATTACCCCCACGGCCTTGTGCCCGAGGGCGAGCCCGGCAAGGCGGACATCAAGATCTGCGAGGACACCGACGGCGACGGCAAGGCCGACAAGTTCACCGTCTTCGCCGATGGATTGAACCTCGCGACCTCGCTGGTCTTCGCCAACGGCGGCATCATCGTATCGGAAGCGCGCCACATGCTCTTCCTCAAGGACACCAACGGAGACGACAAGGCGGACGTGCGCCAGGCCATCCTCCCCGGCTGGGGCACGGGTGACACCCACGCAATGCAGAGCAATCTCGGCCGCGGCTTCGACAACTGGCTCTACGGCGCGGTGGGCTACTCGAATTTCCGGGGCAAGGCTGGCGGACAGGATCTCCAGTTCGGACAGGGCGTGTTCCGGTTCAAGTCGGACGGGTCGACGCTCCAGTTCCTCCACCAGTTCAACAACAACACCTGGGGCTTCGGCCTGAACGCCTCCGGCGACGTCTTCGGCTCGACGGCCAACGGCAACCCGACCTTCTACGGCTATCTGCCCGCCCACATCCTGAACCCGACCCAACTGGGCGGCGGCGGACGCGGCGGACGCGGTGCTCCCGCTCCCGCTGCCAGCGGCGGCGGCGGATTTCGCCCCGGCTACCGCATCGGACCTCCGGGTGTGAACGACGTTCCCCCGGCCAATGTCCGCCGTTTGCCCTCGGCCAAAGCGATGGCTCCCGGCATGAGGATGCACCCCAACACACCGAACGTCCGCATGGTGGACAACTTCGGCGGCTATACGGCCGGTGCCGGACACGCCTTCATGGTCAGCGACGCGCTCCCGGCGCGCCTTCACGGAAAGGCACTGGTCACCGAGCCGACCGCGAAGCTCATCGGCATGATGGACATCCAGCCCGATGGCGGCGGCTACAAGGCCAACGACGGGTTAAACCTCCTCGCCAGCACCGACGAATGGATGTCGCCGGTCTTCGCCGATGTCGGCCCCGACGGAGCCGTCTGGGTGATCGACTTCTACAGCTTCGTCATCCAGCACAATCCGACACCGAGCCTGCAAGGGGCCGGCGTCCAAGCCACCACCGGACAGGGCGGTGCCTATAAGACGGAGAACAACATCCGCGACGAAACCCATGGCCGCATCTACCGCGCCGTCTGGAAGGACGGTCCGAAGAGCTCCATCAAATCCCTCGCCAACGCAAAAGCGCCCGAGTTGGTGGCCGCGCTCGACAGCGGCAACCAGTTCTGGAGCCTCACCGCCCAGCGGCTGCTTGTGGACAACAAGATGAAGGACGCCGCCCCCGCGTTGAAGAAACGCGTGGCCTCCGCCGCCGGTGGCAAGGGCGCCATCCATGCCCTCTGGTCCCTCGAAGGCCTCGGCGCCCTCGACAAGGACATCCATCAACGTGCGTTGCAGTCCAAGGACGCCGCCGTCCGCCGCAATGCGGTCCGAGCCCTGCCCGCGAACGATGCCGGTCGCCAGCTGTTCTTCAGCAGCTCCGTGATCCAGGACCCCGATCTCATCACCCGGCAGGCCGCCTTCGTGAAGCTCGCCGAGTTCCCGACCATTCCCGCAATCGAAACGGTCGTGGCCCAACTCGGACGGACGCCGGTCAACACGAGCGACGCCTTCTTAAACGACTCCCTCACCCTCCTCGGACGTATCCACAAGGTCACAGGGGTGGGCCAGAACGAAGTGAAGATCGCAGCCGGCGACGCCAAACGCGGCGAGGACCTGTTCTTCAACAGCCCCACGGCCGCCTGTGCGGCCTGCCACACCGTCGGCGGCAAGGGCGGCGACGTCGGTCCGATCCTCGACGGCATCGCCGTCCGCGCCGACAAGGCCTACATCCTCGAAAGCCTCGTGGACCCGAATGCCAAAAAGGCCAAGGGCTTCGAGGAACTGGAGATTTCGCCCATGCCTCCGCTCGGCGTCCTGCTGAAAGAGCAGGAAGTGGCCGACATCCTGGCATATCTCGCCACGCTCACCACGCCTCCCAAGGACGGCATCACCGTTCCCGTCAAGAAGGCCAACCTCTTCGAGTAATCATGAAAAAACTATTCTGCTCCACCATGGGGTTGGTTTCCCTCCTGGGTCTGTCCATCTCGAACGTCCATGCGGCCGAGACCGCAAACCTTGACCCGGCGGGATATATCCGGGACTGGGTCATGCTCGCGCCGATTACCCTCCCCGAAGGAGTCTCCGGCGAAGACCTGCTCCTCAGGGAACAGGTCAAGGGCGAGGCTTCGCTGAAGCCAAAAGCGGGCGACACGGTCAAGGTCGGCAGCAAGGAACTGGTCTGGAAGAACGTCACTACGGCGACCAATTTTTTCGACTTCAACGCCACCCTGAAATCCATCAATGACCAGTCGGCCGGCTACATGGTCACCTACATCGAATGCGAAACGGACATACCCGACGTGACGATGACAGTGGGCAGCAACGACCAGGCGCGCATCTACTTCAACGGGGTGGACATCTACGCGTTCACCGAAGCACGCACGCTGGAATTCGACGGCGACAAGGGCAGGGTCACCCTGAAGAAGGGCCTCAACGTCATCGTGTTCAAAGTCATCAATGTGCAGAACAGCTGGCAGGGAGCCATGCGTCTGCTGGACAAAACGGGCGCTCCGTTGAAGGGCCTGAAAGTCAGGCTGACGCCTTGAGATCATGCCGCTCTCGGCGATCCGGGCAGCGGTAATTTCATTCTCCGATACAAACGAGAAAGTTTCTCCATGACGAACCGGCAGCGCGGATTCCGCGACCAACTACGCGAAACCCAAATGAGAAGCCCCAACTCAAACCATATCCTCGGAACCGGCCTGCTCGCCTCCATGCTGCTCGCGGTCAGCTTTCCCGCCAGGTCGGCTGAGACGCCGCCCAGCCTGAAGGATACGTTCAAGAACTACTTCCTGGTCGGCACGGCGTTGAATCGCAGCCAAGCAACCCAAACCGGTGGTGGTCGCCGAAGTCAGGAACTGACGGACATGGATGTCGCCCTGGTCAAACAGCAGTTCAACCAGGTCGTGTCCGAGAACGACATGAAGTGGGAATCCATCCATCCCCGCGCCGGGGACGATGGCTACAACTTCGCGCCGGCCGATGCGCTCGCCGACTTCGGCCTCGCCAACAAGATGACGGTCGTCGGCCACACGCTGGTGTGGCACAGCCAGACGCCCAATTGGGTTTTTGCCGGCACCAATCCTCCGCCCGCCTCGGCGACCAACATCCCGCCTCCCGCTCCTGCGCCCGCCGTCGCCACCAACAGCGCCGGCACCAATGCCCCCGGCGCGCGGCGGCCCGGATTTGGTCCCGGCTTTGCCGGCGGCTTCGGCCGCGGCGGCTACAACGGACCCCGGGCTTCCCGTGAGGAACTGCTGGAGCGCATGCGCGACCACATCCACATAGTCGTCGGCCGCTACAAGGGCAAGGTGAAGGTCTGGGACGTGGTGAACGAAGCCCTCTCCGACAGCGGCACCACCAACGTCCTGCGGAGCACGCTGTGGTCCGAGATCATCGGACCTGACTTCATCGCCAAGGCCTTCCAATACGCCCATGAGGCCGATCCCTCAGCGATCCTCCGCTACAACGACTACGGCCTGGAGAACCCGATGAAGCGCCGCAAGCTCATCACCATGGTCAGGCAGCTCCAGGAACAGAAGGTGCCCATCCACGCCATCGGCTCGCAGGCGCACATCAACGTCGCGACCACCTTCGAGACGATGGACCAGACGCTCGCGGAAATCGCCACCCTCGGCCTGCCCATCCACATCACCGAGCTGGACATCAACACCGCACAGGGCGGCCAGCGCAGCACCGGCGCCGACATCTCGGGCAACGCGTCGACCACGCAGGGCGGACAGGTCAGCGACGCCGACAAAAAACTGGCCGATGTCTACGAGGCCGTCTTCCGGGCCTTCGTGAAACACGACAAATCAATCGACATCGTGACCTTCTGGGGCGTGAACGACGCCGTTTCATGGCGCGCCCAGGGCAAGCCGCTGGTCTTCGACGGCGACAACAAGCCCAAGCCGGCCTTTGACGCCGTGATTCGCGCGGCCTCGGTCGCGCCTGCCAAACTGCCCTGACACTGGAAACGTCCAGCCGTCCATGTAACGCGCCACCCTTATGAAACACCGGTCCGTCCCCTCGAATCTTGGAATCGTATGGTTCAGCGGGGCCATGTCGCTCTTCATCGGGACGACCAGTTTGAGCCTGCCGGCGGCCGGCGCGGACAAGAAGCCATCCACGCCACGTGACGCCGCCGCGATGGACCAGTTTCACAAAATCATCCTACCGACTCTCAAGAGCCGCTGCTTCGAGTGCCACGCCGAAGGAGCCAGGAAGGGCGGGCTGGACTTCGACGTGCTCGCCTCCAAGGACAAGCTCCTGACCGATCCCCAGAGCTGGCTGAAGGTGCTGCGCAACACGCGTTCGCACGTCATGCCGCCGCCGAAAGAGGAGCAACTGACACCGGCGGAGCTGCTGGCTCTGGAGGAGTGGATCAAGACCGGCGCGTTCGGCCTTGATCCTTCACGGCCCGATCCAGGCCGCGTCACAGTCCGGCACCTGAACCGGAACGAGTATCGGAACACCATGCGCGACCTGCTCGGGGTGGACTTCAAGGCCGATTCGATGCTGCCGCCCGACGACGTGGGCTACGGCTTCGACAACATCGGCGACGTGCTGAGCATCTCGCCGATGCGCATGGAGAAGTTCGTCGAGGCGGCGATGACGGCCGTGAACCAGGGCGTGCCGATGGACACCGTGGTCATGCCGACCCGGATGCTGCAGGGCGGCGATTTCCTCACTGCCGACGGCACGCAGAACGCCGAGCGCATCTCGTATTACAAGGCACGGACGACCAGCCACACTTTCACGATCAAGACCGCCGCCGAATACCGCTTCATGCTCAACACGAAGCTCGACGGCGAGGCGAGCCCCGTGGATCCCCAGCGCGTCCGCGTCGTGTGGAAGGCCGATGGGAAGGTATTTTTGGAAAAGGAATACGCGTGGGCCGACATGGACTACCCGACGGATACGTTCACCTTCAATTGGGGGCCGGGCGACCATGTGGTGAGCTGCGAGACCACCCCGGTGTTCCCCGGTCTCCAACCGCTTCGCACGAAGATGGAATACCGGGTCCTCTTCGCGGTCTTCGATGGCCCGCTCGAAAAGGAAAAATGGGAGCACCACCCGAACTACAGCCGGTTCTACACGCGGGACACTCCGCCCGAGGATGCCGCGGGGCGCCGGAAGTATGCCCGCGAAGTGCTTTCGCGCTTCGCGGCTAAGGCCTACCGCCGGCCTGTGGCGTCCGACACGGTCGACCGGTTGGTCGACATCGCGGAGAAGAATTATTCGCTGCCCGGCACCACGTTTGAGAAGGGCATCGCCCAGGCGTTCATCGCGGTGCTCGCGTCGCCCCGGTTCCTCTTCCATCTGGAAACCGCCGAGTCCGCCAATGGCGACCAGCCGTCCGCACCGCTTGACGAATACAGCCTCGCCTCACGGCTTTCGTATGCGCTGTGGTCGTCGATGCCCGACGAAGAACTGGCCGGGTTGGCCGCGCGTGGCGAGCTGCGTAAAAATTTCCAGGCGCAGGTCAACCGCATGCTCGCGGATTCGAAGGCCCGGGCTTTCTCTGAGAATTTCGCCAGCCAGTGGCTGCAAACGAGGAGCATCCTGGACATCCCGATCAACTCGGTTGCCGTGATGGCGAGCGAGACCGCCCCTGCCGCTCCTGGCGGCACCACGAACGCGGCTCCAACCGCTGCCGTCGCCGGCTTTGGAGGATTCGGCGGGCGCGGCGGTTTTGGACGCGGACGACGTGCGCCGTCGGGCACGGAACTGACCGCCGAAGTCCGGGCCGCGATGAAGCAGGAGGTGGATTCCTACTTTGAACACATTGTCCGCGAGGATCGCAGCGTGCTTGATCTCCTCCAGAGCAATTACACCTTCGTCAACGACCAGCTCGCCGCCGTCTACGGCATCACGAACGTGACCGGCGCCGAAATGCGCCGCGTCGAATTGCCCTCAGGCCACGTCCGAGGCGGCGTCCTGACAATGGGAGGCGTGCTCGCGGTCACCTCGAACCCGACCCGCACCTCGCCCGTGAAACGCGGGAAATGGGTCCTGGAAAACATCCTCGGTTCGCCGCCGGCTCCGCCGCCCCCGGACGTGCCCTCGCTGGAGGACACCCTGGCCAAGGCGGAGATCAAGGCCCCGACCCAGCGCGAGCTCCTCGCGCTGCACCGGGCCGATC
>JBBRDN010000089.1:0-15847 GCA_038203875.1 Verrucomicrobiota bacterium | reverse complement strand
CGGAAGACTATCGCAAGTTCTCGTCTCCCGGAACCTTGTCCGAAAGGCTGGACCACATCCGGATCCTTGCCGATGAGGGATGGAACGTCAGCTCGGGTTTCATAGCCGGACTTCCCGGACAGGACGCCAGTTCCATTGCCGAGAATCTCAACCTAGCCGGATCGCTCCCGCTCTCCGGTTGCAGCGTAAGCCCGTTCGTTCCGGGCGATGAAACGCCGCTGGCCGCGGAGTCTCTTTCGGGGCTCGACCAGACCCTGAACGCGATGGCCCTGATGCGGCTGATGCGTCCCGATTGGGTGATTCCGGCCGTGAGCGCCCTCAACATGGCGGGCCCGGGCGAAGGCTATCGCCGGGGCCTTCGAACCGGCGCCAACCTCTGCACCATCAACCTCACTCCCGATGCGGACCGTGAGAACTACCTGCTCTACCGACGCGATCGTTTCATCATGAACGAGGAGCGGATCTTGGGGGCGATCTCGGCGGAGGGCTTGTCGGTTTCGGAGAGCAGCCTCGCGGACCATTTCGCGGCGAAACGGGCGCGGGAAGCGGGCGTGGCGGTCGCCTGATCGGGACGAGTATCCTCAGCTACGAAGCTTTGGCGGGCTTGATCGAGCCTGGCGGCATTTCGCCGGTTTGGGTTTGTAGGCGTGCTGCGGCAACGGAGGTCCCCGGCGATCCGAACCAGCTTCTCCATCCCTCGGTGAGTTCCAATCCAATCCAGCCTCCCAGGGCCTTCAGCACCTGCCAGGAGCTCGACGGCGCGAGCGTGAATCCTCCGAAGAAGAACCGTCGACGGGCGTTCGTCCGACCCAGCTTTCCGCGTTCACGCCTTGATCGGGCAATGGCGGCGAGGCGGCGGTTGTAGCAACGCATCAGGTGATAGACCGGCACCGATGGGGGCGTGGAGAAAACCGGTTCCGAAAGCGATTCCGCACCTCGCTTGAAGGGCTGGGAAACCACGCCCAGATAGTAGAGCCCGAGGTCCAGCCGGAAGGCCGTCCGCATCAGGTCGAACTCGCCCAGGTAGTCGTATTTGTCCCGGTAGACGGCGGAGAACCAGCGCCCGTAGCTCTTCACAAAATCCCCGTCGAGCCGGGCCACAAGGTCCAAGAACGGTTCGCCGGATCGTTCCTTCAGGATGATCTGCTTGGCGGCGGTCGACGTGAAGCTGAGCCAATCCATCCCGGGACTGTAGAACGGGTCGATGAACGCGCCTGCATCCCCGACCACCACGAAGCCGTCCCCGAAGTAGTGCGTGTTCGAATAGGCAAGATTGGACCTGGCGAGGACATCGCCTTCGACACACGTGGCGTCCTTCAACAATTCCGCCCCGACGGGATGGGCGCCCAGGAACCGCTTCAACCGTTGTCCCAGCGAACCGTCCTTCGGGAACCGGACGTGGCGTTGGTCGTAGACAAGTCCGATGCTCACGTCGGCGCCCTTGAGCGGGATGATCCAAGCCCACCAGCCGTCGCCCATCAGATGGTTGGTGGCGGTCGACCGGATCCCGTAACTCGCCGCGGCCCACTCGGGAAACTTGTCGGCCAACTCCAGGCCATCCAGATCCTTTACGCCGCGCCAACGGGCCCAGACCGCGGATGTCGGGTGCTCGGTGTTCGGCACATGCCATCCTTCCTGCCGCGAAAGGAGGGCCGCAAATCCGGAAGCGTCGACCACCCACCGGGCGTTGGCCGTCTGTTTACCATCATCGTTTTCGTAGAAAATTTGCTCCGGGCCTCCGGGCTTCAAGGACACGCGACCTACCTTGGCTCCGCGCAGAACGGTCGCGCCCGCCTCCTGGGCCAGTCGCAGGACTTCCTCGTCGATGACGGCGCGGTCAAGTTGGTAGGCCGGGAGTCGGACCTGGTAGCGCCCGCCGATTTCGCCGCAGTCCGCCAGCGTCGAGGCGGTCTCGTTGGTGAACCAGAAACGCATGCCCTGCTTGACGAGGTGCGCTTCGTTCAGGTGGCGGGTGAGCCCGAGAACGCGTCCGAGGAAGAAGGCGCTGATCTCAACCGTCGCCTCGCCCACGCGGCGGGAGAAGCGCGTGGATTTCTCCAGGATCAGGATCCTGAGTCCCGGTTTCGCGCGGAGAAGCTGCAGCGCCGTCGATGAACCGGCGAGCGCGCCCCCGATGACGACGACATCCCAATCAGGGTCATCCGGGATTTGAGGCTTCATGACAGGATCGTTCCGGTAACGAAGCGCGGCACCAAGCCCAAAAAGGCCGTAAGCCCCGGGGCTTGCTCCGGTGCCGGCGAACTCGTTTGATCTGCCGCGTCCAATCGATACAACCGTGTTTCCAAACCCTTCATCGCGGATTCAACGACGAGTCGTCGTCACCGGGGCGGGGATCGTCACGTCGCTCGGCGTTGGGTGGTCGGCCAACTCGGATGGCTTTCGGAGCGGACGCAGCGCCTTCTCGGACGTCACCGTATTCGACGTCTCGCGCCAGCGGGTGAAGACGGCTGCGGAAGTCGGCCTTCCGTCATCGATGCCGGCAACGCGTCTGTCGCCAAAACGCGTCGGGCGCATGGAACGCGGTTCCAAACTTCTCCAGTTGGCCGCCCACGAAGCATGGCACCAGTCAGGATGGAAACGCCATGGCCGGATCCCGATCGTCCTCGGCACGACGAGCGCGGGAATGGGGCTTGGAGAAGCCTATTTCCGGCATGCGATCACCCGGCCCGGCTCGCAGTGCCGGCAGCCCACGCGCGTCACCTATTACCAACCGCAGCAGCATGCAATCGACCTTGCGGACGCTTTCGAATTCTCGGGTCCGACCACGATCATCGCGAACGCCTGCGCTTCGGGCGCCAACGCGGTTGGACACGGCTGGGAGTTGGTCAGGAATGGCCGGGCAGACCGTGTGTTGGTCGGCGGCTACGACGGGTTGAGCCAGTTGGTGTTCGCGGGGTTTGATTCGCTCCAGGCTTTGTCTGGAACCACATGTCGTCCGTTTGACGCGACCCGAAACGGGCTCGCCCTCGGTGAGGGATCCGCCGTGTTGTGCCTGGAATCGCGTGACGAGGCGATTGCACGGGGCGCGCTCGTGCTCGGGGAGATCATCGGTTATGGCGCGGCGACGGATTGCCACCACTTGACCCAACCGCATCCCGAGGGAAACGCCGCGATCATGTCGATGGACCGCGCGTGCGCCGTGGCTCGCGTCCGGCCGGACCAGATCGACTATGTCAACGCCCACGGCACCGGCACGCCCCTCAACGATTCCGCGGAAGCGTCCGCGATCAACCGTTGGGCCGGCGATTCGGTTTCGCGATGCCGGGTCAGTTCGACGAAGGCGAGCATCGGCCACCTCCTCGGCGCGGCGGGCGCTGTCGAAACAGTGATCTGCCTGATGACCCTGCAGGAGCAATGGCTGCCCCCCGAGACCGGTGTCGAGCAGGTCGATCCGCTCTGTCGATTTGATCTCGTGCGGATCCCACAGGATGCCCGCGTGGAGACGGTCCTGACCAACTCGTTCGGCTTCGGCGGTGCCAACGCCAGCCTCGTTCTCAGGAGGCACGGTTGAGCCTGGTGTTCGTCAGGGGCTGGGGAGCGGTTTCTCCCGCGGGTTGGGGAGCGGCTTCGTTGGTTCAAGCCCTTGAAGCGGGGGTTGGTTTGGCGACCAACGAACTCGTCCGTCCCGGCTGGCAGAAGACGATGCGCGTCCGCAGCGTCCCAAAGCCGCAAGCCAGGCCGGCGTTTCTCGCGCATCCCCGGCTCCGCCGTTCAAGTCCCGTGGCGCACTACACATTGGCGGCGTCGATCGAAGCGATCGGCGACGACGCGTCCAGGGTGGCCGATGGATCCGTGCGTTTGGGCGTGGTGTTTTGTGTGATGTCGGGCTGCGTCCAATACTCGCGCCGTTTCTTCGACGAAGTGCTCCGCGATCCCTCCACGGCCAGCCCGTTGGTGTTTCCGGAGACGGTGTTCAATGCCCCGGCGAGCCATCTCTCGGCATTTCTCGGCTCATCCTCGGAGAATTACACGGTGGTCGGCGACTCCACGGCGTTCGTCCATGGACTCGAGATCGCCGCGCACTGGCTCGGTGAAGGACGGGTCGATGGGTGCCTCGTCGTGGCTGCCGAAGAACTGGACTGGCTGACCGCGGATGCGTTCCGGCATTTCAGCCGGAGTGTGACGTGCGCGGAAGGTGCCGGCGCCGTCTACCTGGCCGCGGCTCCCGCGAATTCCACGACGGTGGAACTCGACGCGGTGACTGACGGCATCCCGTTTACGGACCGAGTCTCGGTCGGAGATGCGATTCGGCTTTCGGCCGCCGGGCTGCCTGCGGCGAAGGCCAATGAACTCCTCGTCGACGGCCTTCGGGGCGCCGCGCGTCTCGATCGGGCGGAAGTGGTCGCGTGGCGCGACTGGCAGGGCCCGCGTGTTTCGCCGAAGAGCATTCTCGGCGAGGCCCTCACCGCGTCCGCGGCGTGGCAGTGCGTCGCCGCGTGCGAGTCTGTCTCCTCGGGAAAACATCCGGCCGCGCGCGTCAGCGTGGTCGGCCCCAATGCGCAGGCGATCGCCGCGCGGTTCAAGTCGAGCCGGACAAGTTCATGAACAAACGAGTCATTCTCATCACGGGCGGCAACGGCGGATTGGGCCAGGCTATCGCGCGTTTCTTTTTGGGAAAATCCACCGACGACGTTGTATGCCTCGGCGTGCGGGAACGCCGTGACCATGTTGATGCGCTGGCCTCCGAGTTTCCCGGGCGCGTTGTCGTTGTGACCCTCGATGTTACCTCGCCGGACGCGTGGACTGCGGCCGTGACGGAGATCAATCGCCTGCATGGACGGCTCGACGTGCTGGTGAACAACGCCGGTTCCCATGAGGACTCGCTGCTCGCGATCATGCCACCGTCCAGCTGGGACCGGGTCCTCGGCACCAACCTCGACTCGGTGTTCCATGGATGTCAGGCCGTCCTGCCGACGATGATTTCCCAGCGTCATGGACGCATCGTGAACATCTCCTCGCTGAGCGCGCTCTATTCGCCGGCCGGACAGGCGAACTACGCGGCGGCCAAGGCCGGTGTGATCGGCCTGACCCAGTCGTTGGCCAAGGAAGTCGCGCGGATCGGCATCACTGTGAACGCCATCTGTCCGGGCTATATCGACACCGAAGCCGTCGCCGGCATGAAACCCGAGGAGAAATCCGCGGCCGCGATGCGCGTGCCCATGCGACGCTTTGGCAAGCCGGCCGAGGTCGCGGCGGCCGTCCACTTTCTGGCTTGTTCCGATGCGGCCTACATCACAGGTTCCGCCCTCAAGATCGACGGCGGTTTGCTTTAGAAACTAGTGCTCCCATGGCAGAAGACCTGAAGGCTGAAATCAAACGGATGCTGGTCGAAAACCTGATGCTCCAGGTCACGGCTGACGAGATCGGCGACGACCGGCCGCTCTTCGGACCCGAAAGCCTTGGGCTCGATTCCGTCGATGCCCTCCAGATCGTCGTGGCGCTGGACAAGAACTTCGGCCTGAAGATTCCTGATGCCGCGGTCGCCAAGGGCGTTCTCCAGTCCGTGGTCACCATGGCCGCTGCCGTCGCCGCCCACCGCCTGGGTTCGCCTTCGTGATGGCCGACATTCGTTCGGTCGCGCGGATTAGCACGGCGCTGCCGACAACACGGTTTTCGATGGGAACGCTGCTTCGGGTTGGGATCAGCCGGCCGGACCAAGGGATTCCGCGGCCGAGAATCGGATCAGCAGTTAGGCGCCATCGTGGTGAACATCGCCTGCCAGCGCGCGGTCTGGATTCGCCCGACGAGATTTGGCGGGCGGCTTTTAGGGCGTCTGCTTCGACGAGGCCATTCCGATAACGAAGCGGAATTTCACATCGCTCCTCACAAGGCGGTCGTATGCTTCGTTTATTTTTGGATCGGGATGAGTTCGATGTCGGCGGTGATTTTTTGTTGGCTGCAAAAATCGAGCATCTCCGGGGTTTCTTTGAGACCGCCAATGACGGATCCGCTGAAGTTGCGGCGGCCAACGATGAGGTTGCCGACGTCTACGGCGATGGGCTCGGACGGGACACCGACCTGGGTCAACGCGCCAATCCAACTTGCCGAGTGGCCGTCGACGCCTGCCTAACGGATCATCGACTACCGGGCCGCCCTGGCCCAGGCGGGCAGCGTCGCCTCCATGAGCCGCAAAGCCAACTGCTACGACAACGCCACCATGGAAAGCTTCTGGAGCACCCTCAAACTGGAATCCATCTACCGGCATGACTTCGCCACCCGCGACCAAGCCCGCGCCGAGATCTTCGACTTCATCGAAATCTTCTACAATCGCCAGCGCTCCCACACCGCGCTCGGATGCCTTTCTCCCGTTGACTTCGAAGACCAAAACAATTAACCAAATGCCCGCCTTTCACCGTCCGTCTTATCGAAGCATGCCCAGAAGGCCTAGTTTGAAAGTCTGTCAGGCGATCTCCACACCCACAAAACCGAACCAAACACCCCCAACATGAAAACCACCCGTTTCCACACCGATTCAAAGACTGTCCCGAAGCGTGTATCCCTGTTTCTGGCGCTCAGCTTGGTCGGAGCCTTTGGACAGAGGGCCGCCTTGGCACTTCCGGCTGCGGTCGATCTTGGTTCGGCGTCCCACTTCGCCGTTCTGGCCGGACAAGGAATCACCGTCACGGGACCGACCACGATCATCGGGGACATCGGAACGTTTCCGAACCCGTCGATCACGGGTTTCGCCAACATCACCCTGATCGGCGCGAACCACGCCGGCGATCCAGTGACACAGACCGCCAAGAACGACCTGGTCCTCGCGTTCAACGACGCTGCTGGTCGTCCGGCCACGACCATCTATAGCCCGGTCTTCGATCTCGGAGGCCTGACACTGGAGTCAGGCGTCTACAAGGACACCAGTTCTTTCGGGCTCACCGGCACTCTTACGCTCGACGCCCAAGGCAATCCCGACGCGGTGTGGATCTTCCAGGCCGGATCGACACTGATCACGGCGGCGAACAGCCGGGTGCTTCTTCTTGGCGGCGCGCAGGCCTGCAATGTGTTTTGGGAGATCGGCAGTTCGGCAACCCTCGGGACGGATACCCGGTTTTCCGGCAACATCATGGCGCTGGCTTCGATCACGCTTAACACGGGCGCATCGGTGGATGGCCGGGTTCTGGCGCGGGATGGGGCCGTCACTTTGGACCACAACAGCATCACCGAGGCGGATTGCCTGGTGGTCACGGCGGTGCCCGAAACCGGCACGACACTCGGATTGCTGGCCTTCGGCGGCGTGGTGGGTCTTTGCGTTGTCCGAAGGCGGTCAGCTTGTCGGCCTTAAAGAGACCCGCCGACCTCCCGCGCCGGTCCAGCCTGAGCTTCAACGACCCCTATAGTTGCCGGGGTTTCTCAACCGGTCCAGCCGTTCGATCTCGAATTCGCGACGGGTGCGTTCCTCGAGGTGGGACGTGTTGCGCCGCATCGCCTCGGCATCGGTCTCGAAGAGCCAGCGCAGTTTGGCGGCGAGCCAGGCGGTCACGTTTTCGGGTTTCATGGAGTTTGTGGTTCGGGGGGAGAATCGGTTCTGGGGGTGAAGGTTGATTCGGAGGCGAGGCGTTGCCAGAGACGCTCCTCGTCCTTGCCGATGGTCGTGGGCAGTTGGATCGCGATCTCGACGTAGAAGTCACCGCGGCTCGCCGTGCCGGAAGGGAGTCCTTTGCCCCGGAGACGCAGTCGGTGTCCCTGCTGGGTGCCGGGGGGGACCTTGAGCGACACGCTGCCTTCCAGGGTTTGCACGGGAAGCGTCGCACCCAGGACGGCTTCCCACGGCGCCAGCTCCAAGCGGCCGATCAGGTCGGTTCCCCGGGCGTGCCAGTCCGGGTGCTGGGCGTAGCGGACACGCAGGTAGATGTCGCCGGCGGTGCCGCCGCTCATGCCCGCGCCTCCTTTGCCGCGAAGGCGGATGGACTGTCCCTCGCGGACGCCTGCCGGGACGCGGACGGAGTAGGTTTCCGTCTCCTCTTTGCCGGTCTCCGTGTTTCTCCGCCGCACCGCGATGGCGCGGACGGCTCCTTTCATCACTTCGTCGAACGTGATGAGGATGTCTCCCTGTATGTCCTGTCCGCGCAACGCAACGGCGCCCGCGGTGTGGCCGTCTTCGTCGCCCCGGAAAGGATCGAATTGCGAGGGGTCGTGCGCGGCTCGGCGTCCGCTGAAGAACTGCTCGAAGAAGTCCGAGAAACCCGTGCCCTCAAACTGGAAACCCGACGACTCGCCGCCGTTCCCCGCGTGGGAACTTCGTCCGGACCGGTGGGTCGGATCCCGGGGCTGCGCGTCGGTTTTCCAGTTCGCGCCGAGCTTGTCGTATCGCTTCCGGGTTTCAGGGTTGCCGAGGACTTCGTTGGCTTCGTTGATGTCCTTGAACTTCTCCTCCGCGGTCTTTTTGTCCTTCGCGACGTCGGGGTGATATTTGCGGGCGAGTGTGCGGAACGCCTTCTTGATCTCGTCGTCCGTGGCATCCGGTTTCACGCCCAGGACCGAGTAGTAGTCTTTGAAGTCAATGGGCATGGGGTCGTCCTTCGGCTCGCTGTTGTGGCGTGACGCGGGTTCAGCGTTCAGGATCGGGCTTCAGGATGCCAGGCAGGGAGGACACGAGGCCGTGCATCTCCATGTCGAGGTGGTTCCAGTTCACGGCATAGTAACGGGCGGCGTCCAAGGACACGGTGCCCTGCCGTATGAGCTGTATCAGGTGCTGGTCAAAGCTGTGCATCCCTTCGTTCACGGATGATTCGATGATGCCGGTGAGGAGCTGGAGGTCGTTGCGCGCGATCGCCTCCTGGGTGGCCCCGTTTCGCCGCATGATCTCAAGGCAGGGAACCCGCGGTCCCGCGGTTCCCGGCACGAGCCGTTGGCAGATGATGGCGTTCAAGCCGCGTGCGAGGAGGTTGCTGGCGTTGGCCTGCTCGGAGGCCGGGTGAAATTCCCGGATCCGGTCGATCGTCTGGGGCACGGAATCCGCATGCAGCGTCGCAAGGACGAGGTGTCCGGTCTCGGCCGCTTGCATCGCGGCCTGGGCCGTCGCCCGGTCGCGGATCTCGCCGATGAAGATGACCTCGGGGTCCTGGCGGACGGCCGTGCGGATGGCGTCCGCGAACGAATCCGTGTCGACCCCGACTTCGCGTTGCTCGAATTGGCACCGGTCCTCGACGAACAGGTATTCGATCGGGTCCTCGATGGTGATGACCCGGAAGGCGGCTGTTTCGTTGAGCAGTTGAAGCAGAGCGCAGGCTGTGGTGCTCTTTCCCTGGCCGGAGGCGCCCGTCACGAGAAGCAGGCCGCGGGGTTCTTGGACAAGATCGGCCAATCCCGGAGGCAGACCGAGATCCGCCAACTGCGGGATCCGCTGGGGCACGACACGGAAGGAAAACGATTGGGCGCCCTGCTGTTTGCTGAACGTGGCCCGGTAGCGGAGGCTGTTGCACAGGAAGCTGAGATCCATCTCGTGCTGTTTCTCGATGCGGTCGCAGGTCGACGAGGAGAACGCCTCCCGGAGCATGGTCACGACATCTTCGTTCGTCGGGGCGGGAAACACTTCGGGAGGGATGCGCAGCAGCAATCCGTCGACGCGGTAGGCATAGCGCCGGTCGGCCTGGGCATGCAGGTCCGTGGCGGACTGCTCGATGCACCAGTCCAGTATTCGACCCAACGAGCCGGCAGAGGTGATTCGTTCCATGAAATTCCGCGGGGTTCCCTAGCCAAGACCCGCAATGGTGGGACGGGGCGCGGTCAACGACTCTCGGGTGGAAGATCCCCGCGGGCGAGCAGGCGTTCCTGCTTTGAATCAGACGGGACCACGTCCGCCGGCCTTGTGTTTTGCAGGACCATTCCTCCGCCCGGCTTGCCTCGCTTGAGCATCTCGAGGATCGCGTCGTTGGCCTCAGCCTGGCTGTAGCGGCCGGCGACCGGTCGGGACGAACCCGCGCTCAAGGACCCCGGCGGTCTTCGACCTGTTTCGACCCCGTTCTGGCGGAGTAGTTGGCGGAGCTGCTGCAGGGCCATCTCCGCGCCGCGCCGGAGCATCGGCGAGTCCGATGAAGTGGTGGAGGCGAGGGCGCGCTCCAGATTGTCGATCGGCGGGAGCAGGCCGTCGACGAAGGCTTGTTTCGCCGCCGAGGCGCGGGCTTCTGCCTCTTGGTGGCCGCGCCGGGTGATGTCTCCGAAATCTTCAGCCAAACGCAGGTTGAGATCCCGTTGTTCGTCGAGCTGCCTGCGGATCTGGTCCGCGTTGTCGGCGGCGGCTGCGGGGCCGTCAATCGCGGTCGTATTTGGCCTCGGGGAATCCATCGGGTGATAGGTCATTTAGTCTGGTGCCATGTTGGCCGGCTTCAAGTTTTTCGTTTTGGTGGGGTGACGGGGACCGTCAGTTGAACGGCGAAACCGTGTTGCCAGTTTCCGCCGAGCACCGGAATGGCAGGCATCCGGGGGAGGCAACTCTTTTGCCGAACGCCGCCCCGGTCGTGCGACCGACGGCGGTCGACCATCGCCCCGCCTTCGCCCTCCCAACGCGCGATGGCCTGTCGGTCCAGCGGAGCCCGGATACGCTGATCATCGGTCTGTGTTGCCGGCATTTCGATTTGCATGACGGGTTTGATCGTGGTCGGCGTGGTCGACCCCTTCCGCGACGAGCCTCTCCTTGTCGCTGCGCCCGTCCTCGTCCTCGTCCTCGCCGGGTGCGGCGACGATCTTGTGGCCGGTGGAACCGTGGACCGGATCCCAGCGTTCGGATTCCGGGGCCGACTCGAGCAGTTGGTCCTTCGGGTCGACGCCGGACTCTCCCGTCATCTGCCGTTTGGCTTCGTTCCAGTCGGACTTCGAGACGTCCTGTGCCGGCCGTCCTTCGATCGCGGCCAACTCGACCGCGCGTTCGCGAACCATCTTACGGGAGACGATTCCGATGCCGGAGGCATTGGCTGTAAGCACTCCTTGCTTGAGGGGATTTGTCATCATCGCGGGTTCATTGTCGGCCATGTGGCTGGGTTTGGGGGTTGTGGGACGTCTTCATCTGCCGAGCGCCGCGGTCCTCGCGGATGTCGCGGGATTGGGAGGACGCCCGTGCCGCTTTTTTAGGAATCACAGCCGTCGCGGGCGCGTCTGATTTCAACCGGAGGCGAGTGACGGTTCGTGCGGAAGTGGGCGGGCGTTTCATGGGAGATTCGTCGTGTTGGGTTACTTCGCCGCTTGGGAATGGGCTTCGACAAACCAGAGCCACTTGTCGATGCCGCGCGCGACCTCCGTGAACAGATCGGCGCTCGCCGCGTCGTCGAGGGCGTTGGCCTCGTCGATCGTGTCCCGCGCCTCCTTGCCGAACGTGGACAACGCGCGGGCCACAGCCCCGACGTGCGCCGATCCATCGGCGATGTCGGTTGGATATTCGGCCAAGCGCGACCGCAACCCGGCCATCCTCACCGTTCCTTCCGCGATGCCGCCCAATTGGACGACGCGTTCGGCGATCGTGTCGACATAGTCCTCGACCGCTTCCGCGACCTTGTCGAAGAGTTCGTGGAGGCCGATGAAGTTCGGCCCTTTCACATTCCAATGCGCCTGTTTCATCTGCAACTGGAGGTCGACGGCCGATGCCAGCCGCTGGTTGATCAATCCGACGAGCTCGACGCGACGGTTCACCGAGATGTCGTTTTCGGTTTCATACAGCGTGGGCGGTTCCGCAAGGCCGATGACGGGAGATTTCATAGATGGTGGAAAATCACAGGCCTTGAGCCCGGGCGATTTCATGCTCCGCGAGGAGTTCCGATTCCGCGGCGAGCCAGTTCGTTTCGCACTGTCCGTCGGTGGAGCCGTTGTTGACGTAGCTGTAGTAGGCCCGAAGCGCGACGTCCTCGTGGGAGGGCAGGCCCGCGCTCAGACTGCGGGTCGGATTGGTCGGGGATGTGGTGGCGGATTGCTGGTGTTGATCGTGGGAAAAGTGGTGATGCTTCATCCTTTGAGGCTACGTCCACAAACGAGCGGTCTGCCATGGGGTCTTTACCCCAATGCCCGCGGCTCCTCGCCAGACCGTCTTCAAGGCGCCGCCGCCGCCAACGAACCTTTGTCCGTCTTGTCTTTGCGGAGGCGCTTGAGTGCGAACCAGACTGTCGAGACGAGGCCGGCTCCCTTGATCATCGTCTGGAGCCAAGACGAGGGGCCGGCGCCCGCGGAGGAGCGGCCCTGCTGGAAAGCCGCCGTGGCGGTGATGAGGATCTGAGCCGATGACAGGAGTGAACCGAAGGACCTGGCCCGTTCGGTGAACAGCCGAACCCCCGCCGTGACCTCGGCGCAGTCGGCGATCATCTGCGAGCGGTTGAGTTCACTCTCGGCCACGAGCAGCCGCCTCCGGAGTTCGAGCGGATTCATTCGAGGATTTTCTCCAGGCAAGCCCGGTCCTTCTTCAGCTGGTCCAACGAATCGGCGAACGGTCGCCGCTCCCGGAGCAGAGCATTGATCCGGCGGCAGAGGACGATTCCAACGACTGTGTAGAAGCCACCGAGGGCGAGCAGGACTCCCAGCGGAGAGTAGGGCCATCCCAGGACCACAACGGCCGCCGACAGGGAGATTCCCGCGAGAAGACCGGTCGTTGCGGCGGCGAGGGCCAGGACAATGGCACGCACAAGGCGATCCCGTTCTTCTAGCGCCTCGACGACCAGCAGTTCGACCCGGTTCTCGCCGATCAGGAGGAGCCGTCTCGTCAACCGTTTGGAGGCGTTGCCGAGCTTTCCGATGTTGTCGGTTGGGTCCGCCATAACGAGATCACTCCCGCGGCGACGAGCAGCGCCGCGCAAGGAGGTAGCCGACGAGCGCGCCGACCCCGACCCCGATGGCGATGGCCTTGTAGGGATGCTCGTGAACGGCGGCGTCGGCGGCTTTAGCGCCCTCGACGGCTTTGTCGCGGGCCTTGCCGTAAAGTTCCTTGCCGCGTTCCAGCGCGGCGGCAAGTCGTTGACGCGCTTCGCCGACCTTGTCGCCGGCGACATCGGCGGTCGCGGCCATCAAGGAGCGGGCGTCGTCGGCCAGTTTTTCCATTTCGTTTCCGAGTGCTTTGGTGTGTTCGTTCATAAGTTCTTTAGTTCCGGTCTGCATTTTCAGTTCGTGATGAAGGGGCGTTGTCGAAGGAGGGGACCGCCTGGTGGCGCTGCCGAAGCCAAGGAAAGCGGTGCAAAGGTTCCTCGGCCGGCGATCAGCAGGGCTGGGCCGGGCGGGATGGCGATGTGGTTGTCCATTGCGCGTGCCGCACCGGCCCGTAAGCCGACTGGGGCGCCCTAGGTATGATTCCTTCCGTTCACGATCTGAACCTTGGGAGCTTCGCGCGGGGCCGCCATGGGGTGTTTCCCTACCACGAACGTCAGGACTCTCCGGCAGATACAGCTACAGGAGATTCGGTTGTGGACCGGGCATGCGCTAAAACCCGATGCACCGCCTCGCCCAAACTGCGGGCGGTCGCCGGTTTTTCCAGCAGCTCGCGAAAGCCGAGTTCCCGCACCCTTTTCACCGTCAGGACGCCGCTGAACCCGCTCGTGAGGATCATGGGGAGAAGCGGTTGGATTTTCAGGATCTGCGCTCCGAGTTCCAAGCCGTCTATCCCGGGCATACGCAGGTCGGAGATGACCAGGGCGAATTCCGTCGGCTCTGCCCGGAGGGCGGCCAGGGCCTCGTGCGAAACCGACTTCACGGTGACCGAATAGCCCAGACGCTCCAGCATCTTCTTGCCGAGGTCGGCCAACGCTTCTTCATCGTCGACGAAAAGGATTCGTTCGCCCTGGCCTCGGGGAATGGGACTGGCGTCGTTCCCTGTCAGGCCTGCCTCCGTCTCGATGACCGGAAAATAGAGGTGGAACGAGGTTCCCGCGCCGGGATGGCTGTAGACCGTGATGCCGCCGCCGTGGCTTTTCATGATGCCATGCACCACGGCCAGGCCGAGGCCGGTGCCCTCGCCCAGTGCCTTGGTGGTGAAGAACGGATCGAACATCCGGTCCATCGTCCCGCGATCCATGCCGCTTCCGGTGTCGACCACCGAGAGGCGCACATGGCGCCCGATGCGGAGTTCGGGATGGAGTTTCACGAAATCGGCGTCGAGATCCAGGATGCCCAACTCGAACTTGATCGTTCCCTGCTTCGTTCCTATGGCATGGGCTGCGTTGGTGCCGAGATTCATGACCACCTGGTGGATCGAAGTGGTGTTGGCCAGCACGGTGGCGGTTTTGGAAAGCGCGGTCTGGATGCGCACATTGGAAGGCACGGTCACCCGCACGAGTTTCAGCGCGTCCAGCACGATGTCGTTCAGATTGACCGGAGTTCGCTCCTGCCTGTCCTGGCGGCTGAAGGTCAGGATCCGATGGACCAGATCCGTCGCCCGAGTGGTCGCCTTCGAGATCTCGTCCAAGTGGTCGGAGGAGTCGCCGCCATTGAATCCATCCAGCTTCATCAGGTCGACGTTGCCGACGATTGCGCCCAGGATGTTGTTGAAGTCGTGGGCGATGCCGCCAGCCATAAGTCCGATGGACTCCATCTTCTGGGTCTGCCTCAAACGCGCGTCCAATTTCCGGCGCTCGGTGATGTCCCGGAAGGACCAGATCCGTCCGTAGTATTTGCCGCCCTTGTCCCGCACCGGTGCCGAGTAGCGATCGAGAACGGTTCCATCGACCAGTTCGATCTCTTCGTGGGCGACCGCGTCCGGATGGGCATACAGAAAGTTCACCCTTTCGATGAAGTGCGTCGGGTTCTTGGTTTGACCGGTGGCGAAGCGCAGTTGGGCGGCCTCGTCCCGGGCGTCCACGATCTGCTGCGGGATCTTCCAGATCTCCGCCATGCGGCGGTTCTGGAGGAGCTGAGTGCCCGCGCCGTCCACGACCAGTATCCCGTCGATGGAAGAATCCAACTGCGCTTCCAGTAAGGCGGATTTCCAAAGAAGTTCCTCCGCCCGTCGCTTCCTCTCCGTTATGTCGCGGATGTTGCACTGGATGACCTGCTGGTCGCCCGCGAGATAGACATTGCTGACGAACTCCACGGCGATCTTGCGCCCGTCCTTCGTCTCCAGCGGGAGGTCCTCGTAGCGGACGTAGCCCTGCTCTTGGAGGTTCCGGAACGCCGTCTTGTTGGCCTCGATGTCGCGGAACAGGCCGATCTCCCATAGTTCCTTCCCGACCAATTCCTCTCGGCGGTAGCCGAGGAGTTTCGTCAAGAACGGATTGGCGTCGAGAATCTGGCGCGACTCCGGATCGACGAGCAGAACGCCATCCTGGGCCGCTTCGAACAGGCGGCGGTAGCGCACCTCGCTCGCCCGCATCGCCGCCTCGGAGCGCTTTTGGCTGCGGCGGTTCTCGGCTTCCCGAACCTCCCGGTGGACGGCGGCGGACAGCCTGGTCAGGTTGCCCTTGAGCAAGTAATCTGCCGCCCCAGCTCGCATCATTTCCACCGCCCGCTGCTCGCCGATCGTGCCCGAGACGACGACGAAGGGAATGTCTGGGTCGATTTCTCGGCAGAGGGCGAGCGCCTTCGCGCCATCGAAGCCGGGTAGGGAGTAATCCGACAGAACGACATCCCACGGCCCCTCGGCGAGCGCGGCACGCAACTCGGCGGCCGACTCGACCCGTCGCGCGTCCGGGGCGATCCCGCCGCGCGCGAGTTCGAGCACGGCCACCTCGGCGTCGTCCGCCGAGTCCTCGACGATCAAGATTCGGAGTGGCAGCGTCATTGTGGTCACGTCCCGGCCGTGGGTTGTTCGTTGAGCACCAGCCAGTACAGCTGGAGCTGGTGGATGGCCTCGGCGAACCGGGTGAAGTCGACCGGCTTGCGGACGTAGCTGTTGGCCCCGCAGTCGTAGCTCTCGAGCAGGTCC
>JBBRDN010000088.1:0-16030 GCA_038203875.1 Verrucomicrobiota bacterium | reverse complement strand
AAGACGCTCCTCGGCGTCGTCGGCGGCCAGCTATACTTCTTCGACTCGAATCTGACCTCGTTGTTCCCGTCCATTCCCGCAAACAGGCCTGATCTGCAGTTCACCGTCCAATACTACTCTGACGCTTTGGGCACCGTTGCTATCGGACCATTGTTTTCAACTGCAGTCTTTACCCCCACTGCTGTCGGAGTGTGGGTTCCTCAATCCGTTGCAGCCTTGGCCCCGATCGGTGCCATGAATGCGACGGTCTCGATCCTCAACAGCGATACGTCGGCTTCAGGCAACGACTTCGGTGTTGATTACATCACCTTCGACACCGAGCCCCAGACGCCCGGTGTTCCCGAAGTCTCGACGGGCATCTCCGCCGGTGTCTTCGCGCTCGTCGGTGGACTGGTTGTCCTCCGCCGCCGCAAGGCCGCCCAGGTTGCCTAATCGGCTTCCAAGCATCGTCTAACGAAAACACCGGAGACTCACGTCTCCGGTGTTTTTTTGTCTCCAGCAATTCCGGATCCGGTTCCACCTCCGGCAGTGCTTCGCCGAAGGCAATCGAGTGATCGGCACGTGGAATTCTGGCTACTTCGTTTCGTTGAAGTAGATCTTCACGTTCTTCGTTCCACGTCCGGACGCGATGATGTCCAGCTTTCCGTCGCCATCCAGATCAGCGAGGCAGAGATCTTCGCAGGCCATCGTGTTGTCATCGACAAGGGTTGTTCGCCATTTTCCGGAGACGGCGTCGATCTGGGTGTAGAGCTTGATTCCGACTTTAACTCCCGCGCGACTCATGGCCCGCCACCCGACGACGATCTGATCGCTCCCGGTCTTCAGCAGATCCCCGCAGGCCACCGCATGGCCGTCGACGATGCCCTCGTCGATCACAGTTCGTTTCCAAAGCCCGTTCCCGGAAACCGGAGGCGTCAGCACAACGGCCGTGTTCCCGTGCATCGGCGAAATTCCTGCCACGAATCGACCGCCGCTGGCCGACTTTCCGAGCCGGATTTCGCCAAATCCACCGTTCTCGGCGTCGGCGAGTTGCTCGGCTGAATAGCCGTTTTTTTCCTGAGACCAATTGAGGACGAAGGCACCTTCCTTGGAACCGACCAGAAGCTCATCGGCGACGTCGTTGTCCCAATTCACCAGATCGAAGTTGTGGGTCTTGTGCCACTCGTTGTTCAGGACTTCGGTTTTCCATTCACCTCGAGGATCCGTTGGGGGCGGCAGACGGGTGATCTTCACGCCATCGCCTTCGCCTTTGGCCGCATTGTTCCCACGCCCGTGTAACGGAATAGAAATCAGGGAGAAGTCATTCTGCCACGTCCGCGCCCAGCGGATACGATGGATCGTCGGATCATGGGGAAGCGTCACTGGCTCCCAACGCTGAGTCCTGTCCTTGGGGGCAATGAGGTAAAACAGGGCGCCGCTGTTGACCGTATCCGACGGGTTCCAACCAGCTCCCACCGCGATTTCGGCTTTCCCATCCCCATCGATGTCACGAACCGCGATGCACACATGGTCGAGCTTGGTAAGATTCTCCGCGATCACGTGCTTCTGCCACCCGGGGTTCTGATACCAGACAATCTGGTTCTTGTCGCAGAGGACGATGTCCGGCTTCTTGTCGCCGTCGACATCAGCCACAGCCACGCCGTAGCCGATCTGGATGGCCGAATCGATAGTGACGGCCCGGAATTTCGGCTCCGGCGGTTCAGCCGCAAAAAGCGGGGCGCTGGCGAGAGAAAGAATTCCGGCTGTCAGGGAAACAGAGGGGAAGTGCATGGACTTGATCACATCGCCATCCGCCAGAATCGTCCAGCTCACGTTTTTCCGACCGGTCGCCAGCTGAACTGGAAGCCGTTCAACCAACAACTGACAATCCGCGACCAACCATCAACACTACCTTCATGCAACTGACCCACATCGACGCCTCCGGCCAGGCCGCCATGGTGGATGTCTCGACAAAAAAGATGAGCCTTCGCGAGGCGGTCGCCCGCGGGGAAATCCGCCTGTTCCCAGCTACCATCGGTCTGATCGAGTCCAACCAGGTCGCCAAGGGCAACGTGCTCGCCACGGCACGTATCGCCGGTATCCTGGCAGCAAAACGCACAGGGGAACTAATACCTCTCTGCCATCCGCTCCCAATCACCCATTGCGAGGTCCGGTTTGAGATCCCGGAAACTCGGGACCGCGTCGTCATCACGGCTTCGTCCAAGATCACCGCCCAGACGGGCGTGGAAATGGAAGCGCTCACGGCAGTCTCCATTGCCGCCCTAACCATCTACGACATGTGCAAGGCGGTGGACAAACAGATGGTCATCGGCGATGTGCGGCTTGTTTCGAAGACCAAGACCGACCCGTGAGCAAACGACAGCTCAGAGGCCCTTACCGCCGCGAAGGATCTGCATCTCCTAATCCGCCCTGGCCACGGGTTGTTGGGACCGCACAAAGTTTTCCAGGATTTAATGCCGCAAGTGAGGACTGCCAAACAAAAGACAGGTCATTCCATTCCAGACGAGCTTCCACATCCAGCCAGCGGTGCCCCGGTTTGGGTCCCGCAAAAATTTCGGCAAACAGCTCAGAACCACCTTCAACTCATGGCATGGATAGAAAACATGCCAGTAGAAGAAGCGAGCCTCTAACAGCAGCCGCTTTTGTTGGGTGGTCTTTCCAACGACCAGATCCCACTTCTTGCGAAACTTCTCGTTGAAATGGCCGATGTCTGCCGCGTTGCTGACCGCTTGGCCCTTCCATTTCCTGTAGAGGTATAGGCGGCGGTCGAGAAAATGGATCGGAGCGATGAGCGAGAGCCTGCAAAAAAGGTCGGTATCCTGCTGTCGTCGGAAACTTTCATCCCATCCTCCAGTGGCCTCGAAAGCGGATCGCCTGTGCATGGTGTGCGGGCCCTGGCCGGTGCCGCAGAAGAACGTCAGGAACGGAGTGAAGGGTTCCGCTGGCTTGAGCTTCCTCGGCAAAAACAACCCCCGAGCCCAACGACTTTTCCGACGGTTTCCGAGGCTTCGGCCCCCTTCGTCGATCTCGGATATCTCGCAAACAACCGCGCCGACGCCCGGGTTTAAGCGGAGGTATTCCGACATTTCTTCGAGGGCCGTCGGCATGAGAACATCATCAGGATCGAGGAACACGATGAACTCCGAGAAAACGGTGGAGGCGTTGAAACCCGTGTTGCGAGCGGCAGCGACTCCCCCATTGGGCCGTCTGAGGAAGCGAATCCGGGAATCTTTCCGGACATATTCCTCCATGATGGCGAGACACCCATCCGGGCTTTCGTCATCCACAAGGACGAGCTCCCAGTTCTGATGGGTCTGTTCCAGCACGCTCTCAATCGCCTGACTGAGAAACTGCTCCACCTTGAAGCAAGGCATGATGACGCTGATCAAATCCACCAAACAATGTTTCGACGTTCGTCAGTCCTTCTTTAGGAAAAACTTTGGAAGATCGATTTCTGCGCGGAGGTAACCCCGAGACCCAGGGTTCGTTCCCCGTTTGCCAGACGGGTCGGGTCTTTCCGATCACGGAGGAAACTGGCACGGTTTTCTCCATGCAGATCCAATGCGGAATCATCACCATATCCGACCGTGCCTCAAAGGGCCTCTACGATGATCTTGGCGGGCCCGCCGTGAAAACGGCGGCTACAGGTCATGGCTGGAAGGTCGCGGCCGAAGCGCTCGTGCCCGACGAGAAACGGGAAATCCAACGCGCCATCCGCGAGCAGATCAACCAGGGCTGCAACCTGGTTTTGACCACCGGCGGAACTGGCGTGGCCCTGCGCGACGTCACGCCCGAAGCTGTCCGTGAGATTTCCATCCGCGAACTTCCGGGCTTCGGCGAAATCATGCGGTCCGAGTCGATGAAGATCACACAGAACGCCATCCTCTCGCGCAACCTCGCGGTCGTGGTCGGGCAGACGCTGGTCATCTGCCTGCCCGGGAAACCCAGCGGCGCGGTGGAATGCCTGGGGTTCGTCGTGGGGGCGATTCCTCACTGTGTCGAAGTGTTGCAGGAAGTTCCTACTAGCTGCTGAGGCGAATGATGTCCCAAGCGGTTCGACATCTCGCGCTCGTTCTCCTCCTCGTTCTCGCGTCCCGCCTGAATGCCCAGGAACTGCGCGGCGCCTGGATGGCCCGCGACGCCTTCGTCAGTCGCACCACGATCTCAAACGCCATGTCGCGGCTGGTGACGAACGGCTTCAACACCGTCTTCGTCAATGCCTGGAGCCGTGGAATGCCGCTGTGGAAGAGCCTCGTCTTCTCCAATGAAACCGGCGTCACGACCGATGCTTCCTATGGCGGGCGCGACATTCTCCAGGAAGCCATCGATGAAGGGAAACGCGTCGGCCTCCGGGTGGTGCCGTGGTTCGAATATGGCTTCGTCGGTTGGTGGAACGGCACCTACTCGTCGACCGCGCGCGGTCCGTTGCTGACGCTGCATCCCGACTGGATCGGCCGTCAGGTCGACGGCACGCAGGCGCAGAGCACGACGACGGCCTTCTACTGGATGGTCCACACAAAGCCGGAGGTGCAGGATTTCGTCATCCGCCTCTTCAGCGAGCTGCCCAAACGCTACGCGGTCGATGGCCTTCAATTCGACCGGATCGAATGGCCGACGACCTACGGCTACGACTCCTTCACGACCAATGCCTACTCCGCGGAGACCGGCCTTTCTGCGCCGACCAACCACCTCGACCCCGCATGGATGCGCTGGCGTGCGGACAAGCTGACGGCCTTCGCCGCCCGGCTTTACGACACGATCAAATCAAACCATCCGAACCTCCACGTCTGCTTCAGCCCGTCGCTCTACAGCTCGACGACGAACACGGCCTACCGCGATCTGCTCCAGGACTGGCCGCGTTGGGTGAACAACGGCAAGGCGGATTCCGTGCAGGTGCAAAGCTACACGTCCAGCGAACCGGGCTTCGGCAACATCATCACCTACATGACGCAGTTGGTGACGAACCGGGCGAAGGTCCATCCGTCCTTCGCCGTGAAACCGAACGGAACTTTCCTTGGCGATTCGACCATGTTCCTGTTCACGAGTTCTACGCGGCAGAAGGGTTTTGGCGGAATCAGCGTCTGGTATGACACCGACATCGCGGCGCGGTCGGGGCTTTTCGGGACGAACCTCTTTCAACCGGGAACGAACGCTCCCCTGCTCCGCCCGTCAATCCGCCTCAAGAACCTGCGGTTCGACCAGGGCGGCAAGGTCGACCTGCAATGGGACTCGGACTGGTATTCCGGCCCCTATCGCGTGCAGACGGCTTCAAGCCCCGGCGGCGTGGCGTGGCAGGACTTGGCCGCCACACCGAACACGAACCTCTCGGTAACCAATCCGGCCTCCAGCCAGTTCTTCCGGATCGTCGGAAGGTAGGCCGGAAGCCGGCTCGGGCCGGCTACTTCTTCAGCAGCGCATACTCCATCGAGTCGACCAGCGCCTGGAGCGACGCGGTGATGATGTTCTCGCTCACGCCGACGGTGCCCCACTCGGTCTTGCCGTCGGTGCTGGTGATGAGCACGCGGGTCTTGGCGGCCGTGCCTGCCACGCCGTCGAGGATTCGGACCTTGTAGTCGGTCAGGGTGATCTTCTTCAGCGCGGGGAACGACTTGGCCAACGCGGAACGCAACGCGCCGTCGAGCGCGTTCACCGGGCCGTCGCCTTCGGCCACAGTGTGGTGGGTCCTTTCGCCGACCCGCACTTTGACGGTGGCTTCGCACGTCGAAGCGCCGCCGTCGCCGCGCATCGAGACGTGGTAGGAATCGACCGTGAAAAGCAGCTCGGGATTGTGGTCCATGATCCCGCGGATCAGCAGGGCCAGCGAGGCCTCGGCGGCTTCGTATTCGTAGCCGCTGGATTCCATCTCCTTCACTTTGGTCGTGATCGTGCGGGCTTCCGGAGCTTCAGGAGTTAGCTTGAAACCAAGCTCAGTAGCCTTCAGCAGGATGTTCGTCCGACCGGACATGTCACTGACGAGCACGCGTCGATGGTTGCCGACCAACTCGGGCTTGATGTGCTCGTAGCTGCGGGCCACGCGCTCTATGGCGTGGACGTGGATGCCGCCCTTGTGGGCGAACGCGGTTTGCCCCACCCACGGCTGACGTGTGTCGTGGCGGACGTTGGCCACCTCGTCCACGAACTCGGCGAGTTCCTTCAGCTTTGGCAAAGATTTTTCGGGCACACCCACGCGGTTCATCTTGAAGGCGATCGTGGGGATGACGCTGATGAGATTGCAGTTTCCCGTGCGTTCGCCGTAGCCGTTGATCGTTCCCTGGATGTGGTCCGCGCCGGCTTCGAGACCGGCGATGCCGTTGGCTAAACCAAAGCCGCAGTCGTTGTGGGTATGGATACCGATACGCGCGGTCAGCTTGGACTTGGCCACGGCGACGATCCGGCTGATCTCGCTGGGTAGCGCGCCTCCGTTGGTTTCGCAAAGGCAGATGACGTCGGCGCCGGCCTTCTCGGCCGCCCGCCAGGTGGCGAGGGCGTATTCGGGTTCGTCCTTGAAGCCGTCGAAGCTGTGCTCGGCGTCATAGACCACGATCTTTCCCTGGTCCTTAAGGAAACGGATCGTGTCGGAGATCATGGCGAGGTTTTCGTCGGGCTTCACGCGGAGCACTTCGGTGACGTGGAGCAGCCAGGTCTTGCCGACGATCGTCACCACGGGCGACTTGGAATCGAGCAGCATCCGGATCTGCGGATCATCCTCCACGGCGACTCCCTTCTTCCGGGTGAACCCGAAACTGGCGATCTTGGCGTTCTTCCATTTCCGTTTGGCCGCCTGCTGGAAGAACTCGAGATCCTTGGGATTCGAACCCGGCCATCCGCCCTCGATGTAGTGCACGCCGAACTGGTCGAGGCGCTCGGCGATGCGAAGCTTGTCGGCCAATGAGACGTTGATGCCTTCGGCCTGCGCGCCGTCACGGAGGGTCGTGTCGTAGATTTCGACTTTTTGTTTCATGGAGTGCGGGTGTGTTTAACCACAGATGGATAAAAACGAAAACCCCGTTCCGGTTCGCGGAACGGGGTTTTCAAAAATTCAAAACTCGTTCAGCGCCGGTCTGGGGGGCATCCAATAATGATTCCACCAATGATGCTGATCCGACCCGCGGTGGCGGGTTCGACTCGGTTCAACATGCTGACGGCGCTGTTCACGGACCGTTGACGTGCCAGAGGAAAGTCGGCTTGCCAAGGCAAAAGCTTGGGCCAAGTCCGTCCGGTCAGGCGAAGGGAGCCACGCGGATGAGCGCGTTCCGGCTGCCCACGCCGTTATCGAGGTATTCAGCCGCGGCCGGATCGTCGACCCAGAGGCCGTCCACGACGAAGCGGTATTGGTGTTCGCCCGGCGGCAGCATCAACTCCTTCCACCATCGACCCGCGCCCATCGAGACCATCTCGATCGCGGTCTGGTTCCACTCATTGAAAGTGCCGGCTACATAGACCATCCGGGCATTGGGATCGACAAACTCCAACTGCACTCGCCGGTAGGTCTCCTGCGGAGGTGTGGCTGCTTTGCGCCTCGAGAGTTTCATATCGCGAGGTGGATCATTGCACAGGCCACGCGCAACGCCACCATCGGTTTTTGGCGAACTCTCGACCAACATTGAAGCAGGGGCTCAGTTGTGCCCGTGCTCGCCACCGACGCGCTCCAGGTGCGACATGATGTGTCCGTTCTGGGGAGCGCGCCCGACCGCTTCCTTCATCTGCTCGAACCACCATTGGGCCCGCGAGCGCGTGACACCCCTGGGGGTATGCACATGCGCTTCCTTGCTCCGCACCATCCCGAACTCCAGCTGTTGGCGTTTGATCATAGGTTTCCTATTGCTGGACCAAAACCTACCCAATCCTAGAGGACATCCGCTGTCCTGGCAAACGGGCCGCCGCACGCCGAACAGCCGCCTTGTGGGTCCTACGGATCAGGTCTAATCTACCCACGTGAACCCCCGTCGGCTCTTGTTGTGCTTTGCCGTCTGGCTCTGCCTAACCTCCAATATCCTCCAGGCCGCCTACGAGCGTCCCCGCACAATCAGACTCCGCAACGACGAGATCACTCCCCCGCCCAAGGCTCAGCTGACCGCAGCGCTCGCCGCCGGCGCATCTGGGTCCATCGCCACGAACGGACTCTTCGTCGTCCAGTTCAACGGTCCAATGCAGCCTTCATGGCGGCAGTTCCTCGAAGCCCAGCGCATCGAACTCGTCCGCCATATCCCGAACGATGCCTTCATCGTGAAGGTCAACGGACATTCCATGGCGCAGATCGCAAGCATGCCCTTTGTTAATTGGATCGGCCGCTATCGTCCCGAACACAAGATCCTCAAGAGCCTCGACATCTTCGGCCCGGCGGCGACTCGTGAAGTGCGTTTCATCATGTCGGCCAGGGCCTCGACCCAGGAAAAACTCCAAGTCTACAGGACGCTCAGATCGATCCCGAGCCGTTCCACGAACAGCTGGAGCGAAACCCTTCAGGCGACGATCAACGGCCGGCAGTTGGCGGACCTGGCGATGTCGGAAGCCGTCCTCTGGATCGAACCGGCCCCGAGGCCGAACCTCTTCGACGAGATTGCGTCGAAGATCGTCGGAGGCGATGACTTCACCCCCGGGACGCCCTCCTACGTGAACCAACTCGGCTTCGATGGAACGGGCGTTGCCGTCGCGGTGGCGGACAGCGGCCTGAACCTTGGCGATGCCGAGACGATGCATCCCGACCTCAAGGGCCGCGTGGATGCATTCCTTTTCTATGGCAACCTGGAGGACGCCTCCGACGGCCACAGCCACGGCACCCATGTCACTGGAATCATCGCCGGCGACGGAGCGACGGGTGAGAAGGACGACCGCGGATACCTTTACGGCATGGGCGTTGCACCGCGATCCCACATCGTCGCACAACGCATCTTCGACGACCTCGGCGGATACACCCTGCTCGACAACAACTACGCGCGCCTCGTCCGTGAGGCCATGGAGCATGGGGCAATCATCGGCTCGAACAGCTGGGGCGATGAAGTCCAGGGACGCTACGACATCAGCGCGGCCGAGTTCGACGGGTTCGTGCGCGATGGCAACAACCTCCTGGCCGGCGACCAGCCCTACATCCTCGAATTCTCCGCCGGCAATTCCGGCCCCGGCTCTCGCACGATCAATTCGCCGGCAGTTGGCAAAAACGTCATCGCCACCGGCGCATCGGAGAATGACCGCACCGAGTTCATTCTTTACGCGTCGGGATCAGAAGTGATGGCGGACTTTTCCAGTCGCGGGCCCTGTGAAGACGGCCGGATCAAGCCCGACATCTGCGCGCCCGGCACCTGGATCTCCTCGCTCCAGTCCTATGGAGCGACGGACGAGAACGCCTGGGGCGGCATCTCGCCGAACTACCAATACCAGGGCGGCACCAGCCAGGCCGGTCCCCACGCTTCGGGCGCAGCTGCCGTCTTCGTCCAATACTATCGCGAGACCCACAACGGCACGACGCCCTCCCCCGCTCTGGTCAAAGCGGCGCTGATCAACTCCGCGTGGGACCTCGGCGTGTTCTACGACGCGGAGCTGGACCAGTTCTTCCAGGACACGCCGCCCGTGCCGAACAACGACGAAGGCTGGGGCCGGGTGGATCTCGACAACCTCATCGCCAGTGGACGCATCCACGAGTTCATCGAACAGACCAACCTCCTCTACACCGGCCAGACCTACGAGCGCCGCGTCATAGTGCGTTCGGCCAATGAGCCGCTGAAGATCACCATGGTCTACACGGACGTGCCCGGCCTCCCCGCCGCCTTGCCCGCATTGGTCAACGATCTCGACCTGGAAGTCATCTCGCCGAGCGGCGTGGTCTACCACGGCAACCAGTTTGAAAACGGCGAGTCCGTCTCCGGTGTCGATGCGTTCGACACGGTCAACAACATCGAGGCGGTCCACATCGCGGAACCAGAGGCCGGCGAATACATCGTCCGCATCATCGCACGCAGCGTTTCCGAGGACGCCCGCCGGGAGACGGTGGACTTCGACCAGGATTTCGCCCTCGTCATCTCCGGCGACATGCCCCTGCCCGGCGAAGCGGTCCTGATCCTCGACAAGCCGGCTTACCGCGCGGCCGATCTGATCAACATCCGCCTCTTCAAACCGGACCTGGCCGGAACACCAACCGTCCTCGTCACGCTTACCAGCTCGATCGAGCCCTCGGGCGAACCCGTCTTCCTGCGTCCGTTTGGCAATGCCGGCGTCTTCACCGGCGTGGTCGCTACGGCCACCGGGGCCGCCGGTATCGACGGCAAACTTCAGGTCGCCCACGGCTCGTCCATCCAAGTCAGTTTCACCTACGGAACACCGGCCATCACCCTCACGGCCACCGCGGTGGCTGATTTCTTAGGGCCGGTCCTGGGCGCTCCCATAGTCACCAACCGCTTCGGACGGACATTCATCGAGTTCACGTCGTCCGAGGAGGCACGACCGACCGCGTTCTTCGGCACGAACAGCCTGATTCCATTCACGGTTTCGCAACCCCAGTTCCAGACCAACATTTCGCTCGAACTCACCAACCTGCTCGGCGGCCGAACCTACCGCTTTGCCTTCGCCGCGAGCGACCGAGCCGGCAACCGGACCACGAACAACAACTCGGGAGTGCTCTACAGCTTCATCGCGCAATCGCCACCGCCCATTCTCCTGGTGGACAGCTACGCGACGGACAATGCCTTCCTCCAGGTTCTCGGGGATGGCTGTCAGCCGCTCTCTCTCGCCGGATGGACGAATACCCTTAACGAGATCGGGATCGGCTACACGGTCTGGGATGTCGCCCTGCGCGGTTCCCCGGCACTGCGGGATCTAGCCCCCTACCCGATCATCGTGTGGCACCTTCCCGATCTTTTTGGAACTTGGTCCGCAACGGAACTCGTGGCGTTGACCAACTACCTCAACTCGGGCGGAAGCCTCTTCGCATCGTCGATGCAGGCCGTGAACCGCCTTGATGAAAACAATCTCGGATGGTTCCGCTCGAACTACCTGCACGTGGCAAGCTACACCGCCGATGCAGGCGTGCCGGAGATCGATGGGATCGAAAGCGATCCCATCACCCGGGGTGTCTCGATGATCCTCGACTACACCGCGTTCGACTGTCCTGGAAAGGAGCTTCTAGACATCCCGATCGACGCTTCGGCCGTGTTTCTTCCGACGGCGGATGCGGCTCCGATCCTCATTGAGCCGACAAGCGGGCTGGCAGCGGGCGTCCGCTATCCACGGGTTGGCCAGGACAGCAAATACCGCGTGGCGTTCCTGAGTTTTCCCCTCGAGGCCGTGCCGACGAACGAGCCTTCGCCGAACAACCGGCGGCAACTGCTCCAGAACATCCTCTCGTTCCTGGCGCCGGGATTGAACGGAGTGGGTTCCTTGGGTCTGGACCGGTCCGCCTACACGGCGCCCGGTCTCGTTACGGTGGAGATCGCCGACAGCGACCTCAAGGGCGCGGGCGAGGTCTACGCATCGATCAGCACGACGACCGAACCCGCGCCCCGATCCGTGCGCCTCACGGAGACCGTGCGTCCCGGCGTCTTCCGTGGAACCGCCGAACTGGCCCGGACGAACGCCGTCCCGTCCACAAACTACTTCCGCGTCAAACACGGAGACCTGCTCACGGCGGTGTATCAGGAGAACGGTCCGAGCGGGCCTCGCTCCTCAGTCGGGACCGCGGTCATCGACACACTGCCCCCGGCCATCTCCAACATCGTCGCCAAATCCACCTACACCGACGCAACGGTGACATGGGAGACCTCGGAGTTCACCGATGGCCTAGTGCTCTTCGGTGAATCAAAATTCCTCGGCCGTTCCGCCTACAATGAAGTGCCGGGCGATCTCCACGAGTTGAAGCTGACCGGCCTGCAACCCGACAGGCTCTACTACTACATGGTCGTCAGCCAGGACCTCGCCGGAAACCGCGTCGAGGACGACAACAATGGTCAGTTCTACAGCTTCCGGACACAACGTCCGCTCTCGCCGCCCTTCACGGACAACTTCGAAACCGCCTCCACCAACTGGACCGTGTTCAGCGGCGATGGGAACGAACTCGATTGGACGCGGGGCGTTCCCGCCAACGGACTCGCGACGCAGGCCCATTCCCCGACGAACGCATGGGGCACAAACCTTCGCCGGCTTAGCGGCGGCTTTTCCCAGACCTTCCTCATCGGACCGGCGATGTTCCTCTCCGGGGGAAACCGCGCGACGCTGCGCTTCTGGCACAACTACGACTTCAGCCTCCAGGGCGACTTCGACATCTCCCACGGCGGCCAGGTGATGGTCGTGACGGAAGATTCGCCCCAGCCCATTCCCATCGGGACCTATGGTGTGGACGAAGTCTCGGCGGGCTGGGAACAGGCGGAGTTCGATCTCACGCCCTACATCGGGAAGCTCGTGTATGTGGTGTTCTACTATCAGCTCATCTCCTTCAACTTCGACAGCCCGCAGCCGTTCGACGGTTGGATCGTCGACGATGTCAGCGTGACGATGAACACCCAGGTGCTCGGTGGATTGCGCGTCTCCAACAATCTCGCGCAGGCTTCGTTCACCATCGCCGGCCCGGTCTCGGGAACCCACTCGGGCAAACTTGTGACGGTGACGAATCTTCCAACCGGCACCTACACCGTGACGTGGAATCCCGTGACGGACTACAGCACGCCATCGCCCGTCACCAACCTGCTGGGCACGTCGTCGATCATCGACGTCGCCGGCAACTACACGTTCACCGACGCGAACAACAACGGCATCTCCGACCTTTGGGAGCAGCGCATCTTCGGACAGATCTCACCGTCGCGGACAAGATCCACCGACACGGACGGCGATGGGATGAGCGACTACTTCGAGTTCCTCTCCGGGACAAGTCCGACGAACGCCGCATCGGTGTTGAGCGTTTCAGCACGGCCCCTGTTGAGCGGAACGATCCGCGTCGACTGGCCGCAGGTGAACGGACACCGCTATCAACTGCAGTCGAGCAGCAACCTCGTCACATGGCGTGAAGTGGTTCAGTGGTTCACCGCGACATCGCAGAACGGCGGCGTGACGCTTCCGAAATCATCCACAAACGCTCCGACATTTTTCCGGCTCAACACCGAGCCGTGAACAACGTGTCAAAGATTTCTTCTCGTTTCCTGCGAAACAGTTTGAAAACACGCCACATCTTTGTCACGTAGACGTCGTCAACGCCCACATTTTCAAACAACAAAACCCGGAAGGGGGTGACTCCTCGATGCCAGCTAAGAAGAAAGCAGCGAAGAAGGCCGTTAAGAAGGCCGCTTCCAAGAAGAAGTAGTTTCAGTCCCGCCTACGTAGGATGAACTCCCGCGCCACAAGGTCCGTCGGGAGTTCATCCTTCAGGCCCCCAAAAATTTTCGTTCCCTCCCCATGGCCACCCTGGTCTTCGACATAGAAACGGCCGGCCTCCCTCCCGAAGTTTTCGACGACGTCCAACAGGAATACCTTTTTCGCGAAGCGGGAAAGATTCCGGACGAGGTCGAACGCCAGCAGAAGCGCGAGGAGATCGCGCGCCTCTTCAGCCTGTGGCCGCTCACCGCCCAGGTCGTCTGCATCGGGATGCTCAACACCGACTCGGGCAAGGGCCAGGTCCTGTATCTCGCCGAGGACTACGAGGAAGGCGAAGAGGAACCCGGCGCGGTCGAGTTCGTCCCCTGCATGGATGAATCGGAGATGCTCACCGCGTTCTGGGATGTCGCGAAACACTATGACGGAATCGTGACGTTCAACGGCCGCGGCTTCGATGTTCCGTTCCTCTACCTGCGCTCCGCCGTGCTCAACGTTCCCATCAGCCGCAAGGACTGGCTCGGCTACCGCTACACGACCGAACCCCACTGCGACCTCGCGGAACAGCTGACCTTCTACAACGTCAGCGGCCGCGACGGCGCCGCGCGGAAGTTCAACCTCGATTTCTACTGCAAGGCCTTCGGCATCGATTCCCCCAAGGCGCAGGGCGTGAGCGGATACCAGGTTCCCGAGATGCTCGCCCAGGGCCGCCAGCGTGAGATCGCCGAATATTGCCTCCGCGACGTGCGCGCCACGGTGGAGCTCCACCGCGTCTGGCGCGAACGGCTCGCCGGGATCAAATGAAGCGCGTCCTCGTCTGCTTCGCCGTCTCCCAGGAAGCAGCGCCGTTCAAGCCGCTCCCGGGAGTCTCCATTCTCGTCACCGGAATGGGCGCGGCCAACGTCCGCCGCCTGCTCCCGCCCTTCCTCGACCGCGAGAGGCCCGCTGCCGTGTTCACCTGCGGATTCGCCGGCGCTCTGGATCCCGCGCTGCCCATCGGATCGGTTCTCGGCGAGACGACCGACGCGCAGCTCACCAGCCTGCTGGAGGAAGCCGACGTCCTGCTGCGCCGATTCCATTGCGCGGACCATGTCGCCGTCACCGCCGCCGGGAAGAGGGATCTCCGATCCAAAACACTTTGCGACGCCGTGGAGATGGAGTCGGGCATCATCCATGACCTCTGCCGCCAGCGGGCGCTGCCATGCGCCACGGTCCGCGCCATCTCGGACACGGCCAACGACGATCTGCCCCTCGACTTCAATCAACTGGTCGATGAACGGCAGCGCCTGAGCGCCCTGCGCCTCGCTGGCGCGATCCTGCGCCGGCCCTGGACGATTCCCGGGCTCATGCGGCTCGGTCGCCACAGCGGCCTGGCTGCGCGCAATCTCGCCCACGCCCTCGGACGAATCACCGCCGCCGCGCTCGCAAAACCATGAGCGAATCCATCTCCGATCCGAGCCTCACCCTGCGGCCCATCGGTTACGTGCGCTCCGGCAAGCACGTGAAATTTCAGACGCTTCACCAGCCCGCCGAATCGGCGGAGGAACGCAGCGTCATCGAATTGCTGCCGGACCAGGACTACGAACTCGCCGTGCGCGACCTCGCGGGCTTCTCACGCATCTGGCTGGTCTGGTGGTTTCACAGGAATCCCAATTGGCGGCCGCTCGTCCTGCCACCGCGCGGACCGGCCCGGCGCCGCGGACTCTTCGCCACGCGCTCGCCGCATCGCCCCAACCCGCTTGGCCTGACGCCGGTCAAGTTGCTCGGCGTCGAAAAGCGGATCCTGATCATCGGGCCCTGCGACCTCATGGAAGGCACTCCCATCTTCGACATCAAACCCTACATCCCCGCCTACGATTCGTTTCCCGGGTCCGCCGCCGGATGGACGGACGAAGTGGACGACGGGTTTGATGGACCGCCCCGGTTCACGGTGAAGCTCCTCCCGCTGGCGTTGGCCCAGGCCGACTGGCTCCGATCCAACTGGACGGTCGAGTTTACGCCGCGCCTTTTCGAACTGCTCTCACGGGATCCGTCGGTTCACCGGGGGCGTCGTATCCGGCGTCGGAACGAATCGCAGCTTGTCATCGGGTGCGGTGCGTGGCGCGCGGTCTATCGCGTCGAAGGCGCGGCGGTGGAAATCGACTCGTTGGAAGCCGCCTATCCGCTGCGCTTCCTTGAGGACCCAAACCGTCATGGCATCCCCGATCAGGAGGCTCAGTTGGCATTCATCGCCCACTGGAGGCAGGCAAAAGGAGTCACCGACTCTCCGACGGTGCGTGCCTTGAAAACGATTGGGAGAAAGAGGCGGACTCCGTCGGGCTAACTGCGAAAAGAAGAACGCCGCCGGATCAAAGATCCATGGCGGCGTTCATGGAAATGCAAACTGGCTTAACGGAGCGCCGACTACTCGACCAAAGTCCGGGCCTCGAGAACCATGCGTTCCAAATCGCTGAACTGGAGGTTCAGGAAGTCAGGGAAAACCTGATAGATCGTGGTGTCGTCAAACCAACCCCACACACCGGAATATAATCCGCGTCCACCAAAAATACCGCCACCAGCTGAGGGTGGCCCAATCACGCCGGGAGCATCGAGGTAGTAGGGAAACTGGGTCGTAAAGTCGACCCGCAGCTGGAAAGGAACCGTCAGGACACCAGGCCCGTTTTGTCCGGCGAGTCCATTGATTGCGTCATGGTTGACGTAATTGCCCGTTACGCGAGTGATCTCAATCGGCTGGTTCGCC
>JBBRDN010000087.1:0-16031 GCA_038203875.1 Verrucomicrobiota bacterium | reverse complement strand
GGGCGCGAGCTCTGCATCGGCAGTTCCGTCGCCTATCTGGGTGCCCTGCTCATGTCGGCAAACGGCAACATCTCCGTGTTCAAGGAAAACGGGGCGCTGTTCCTCGTGTTCAACGCGATCGGCCTCATGACCGTGGTCGGGTCGGTCTACTTCACGGTCGTCACCCAGGGGTTTGTGAAGGCGTTCATGGCGCTGGTTGTCCTCGTCCTTCTGGCGTTCACGTTGCTGGGGTTGATGAAGGCGTTTGTCCTGGGCGTGGGCGTTCTCGCGGTGACGGTGTTCGTCTGCGTCAAATCCTGGTCCATGGTGGAGGGTTTCATCCGAGTGGCCCTCGTGTCGTTGGTCTTTTGGGGGTTCGGAGCGGTGGGCTACTTCTACATGCCGGTGGCTTCGATGACCAACCCGCCCATGAACTGGGGTTACGCACGCACCGCCGAAGGGTTTCTCCATGCGGTCAAACGCGGCCAGTATGAGTCGGTGAAACCCGTGAACCCACTGGGTGAGCCGCTGAAGTTTGCCGGCCAACTGGGCCTCTACCTAGACGGTGCGCGTGAGGAGTTCACGATGCTCCTGCTCGTCGTCGCGATCACTCCGTTCCTATTTTTCCGGATGTTGGCCAATCGCGAGCGGGCGTGGATCATCGGCCTCGGCGCGGTCTATCTCTGCCTTTCGTTGCTGCTTCTGATACTGCTGAACCCGGGGCTCGACCGGCAGAGCAGGGACCTCCACAAGGTGTTCTTCACCGCATCCCATGTCTTCATCTCCATGGGCGTAGGTTATGGATTCGCGCTGATGGCGGCGTTCTTGGTCGCGCGGTATGAGGAGATTCGCCAGTGGGCAGTCATCGGCTCGACGGCGGCGTTGATCATGGCCTTCCTCGGTCTGGCCAGCACGCTGCACGAGGAGTTCAAGACGATGGACGGTCTCTCGGGCCTGTCGATCTATACCGAGGGTTTGGCCCTGACTCTTCGCGACGGCCTCAACTTTCATTCAGTCGTCGCCTCTCTGGTCCTGTTCGGATTGACCATCGGGGTTTTTCTCTTGGTGCAGTCAGGCAAGAAACGGCTGCCGTTCTTTGCCTTCATCAGCCTCGTCGGTCTGACGCCTTTCTGGTCCGTCATGTCGCACTGGTATGACAACGAGCAGAGGGATCACTATTTCGGATATTGGTTCGGCCACGACATGTTCCATCCCGAAATGGATACGAAGATGGCCCCGGCTCCCAAGGGAATCGACGGGAAGCCGCTTTATCCCGCAATGGCGAAGGACGCCATTCTTTTTGGCGGAACAGATCCCGGCCGGTTCAACCCGACCTACATGATCTTCAGCGAGAGCTTTGTCGAAGCGAAGGATCGGGCCAACCCGGCATTCGATCGTCGTGACGTCTACATCATCACGCAGAACGCCCTCGCCGACGGCACCTACCTCAGTTACATCCGCGCGCACTACAACCGGAGCACCCAGAAGGATCCGCCTTTCTTCACTGAGTTCGAATACACCAAGTTCCTCCCGGGCGCGAAGGCCATGGATTCGCTGTTCCTCGGAATCGGAGACAGCATCGAGAAAAAGCGTCGTGTCGGGGCCTCTTTCTTCAAGGCGGACCATTTCAAGGATCCAGCCGCTCTAGCCTCGAAGCTGATCGGCAAAGGTGGACCTGCGCCGCTGGGCACTTTCCTCCGGGACAAAGTTTCACCGGAAACCCGGAACCTTCTCGGTGGTGCGGCCGACACCCGTTTGTCCGCGGCCTTAGCCAAGGATTTGAATCTCATCATCGATGGACCGTCCATCTGGGAGCCAAGCCGATTTGCCGGCGTCACCATCTCGCCCTATCTGACCAAGTTCATCTCGGAGAATCCCCTGGGCCATACCCGCGTTCGCCTGAACCGCCTGCTGCTCGAGGCTGCCTACCCGGAGATCGTTCCCAGTATCGGTGGTTTGTATCCAGACCGAGAGATCCAGACGCCTTCGCCGGAAGACTCGGCGAAGGCCTTCAACGACTACCTGACCGACGCCCAACTCCGGCACTCGCGGCAGCAGTTGAAGCCCGGCGAAGATTTCCGGATCGATCCGTCCGGCCGGGTCCAAGTATCCGGACAGGTCGCCGTCATGGCGATCAACGGCCTGCTGACCAAGGTCATTTTCGACAAGAATCCGCAGAACGAGTTCTACTTGGAGGAGAGCTTCCCGCTCGACTGGATGTTCCCCCATCTGACGCCCTCCGGCGTCATCATGAAGATCAACCGCGAGCCTTTGCCCGAGTTGACCCAGGACATAGTTGACCGCGATCATCGCTATTGGAGCGAATACATGGAGCGCACGATCGGCAAATGGATGACCTACGACACGTCGTTGAGCAACATCTGCCAATGGGCGGAGAGAACCTACCTGCACGGAGACTACAAAGGGTTCACCGGCGATCGCAAATTTGTGCGCGACGACAATGCACAGAAGGCATTCTCGAAACTGCGGAGCTCGATCGCCGGTGTTTACGCCTGGCGGCTTGGCCTGATGGGAGGAGTGCCGACGCCCCCTCAGTATACGCCGAAGACTCAGGCGGAACGCGAGCGCATGCTCAAGGAGGCCGAGTTCGCCCTGAAGCAGGCGCTGGCTCTGTGTCCCTACAGCCCAGAAGCGGTCTACCGCTTGATCAACCTTCTGGCGCCCCAGAGCCGATTTGAAGAGGCCCTGATGGTTGCGAAGACATGCCTCAAGTTCGATCCCGACAACGGCGCGATCGTGGGCCTTGTCAGGGACCTCGAGCGCATGAGCAAAGGCGGCAACGCGGACGTGATGAAAGATGCCTGGAAGGCCTTCGGTCAGGCCCTTGCCGCAAAGGCAACCAACGAGGCGGTCAACGTCCTCGACCAGATCGTGCAATCGCCGACGGCCGACGCCGCGTCGGTGATCGAGGCGGTCAAGTATTACAGCCAATGGGGAATGTTGCCCAGGGTCGAGGTCGGGATGCGGCGCTTTGTGATGATCCAGCCCGACAATCCGGAGGCGCATTACGACCTCGCGGCGATCGAGGCGATGGGTGGCAAGGCGACGCAGGCGCTCGATTCGTTGAGAACGGCGGTCCGGTTGAGCAATCAGCGTCTGGCCAGCAACGCGAAGGCGCCCGATCTCAAGGCGGCGGGCGCCGCGGACCAGCGGTTCCAAGGGCTGCGGACTCTTCCGGGCTACGCCAGTGCGATCGAAGGGAAATGACCCGATCAGAAGTTCTTTGCGGCGCAGTCCGGCGCAAAAGGACATTTAACTGGTTTGGGATTGAACTGCGAAGTTCCGCTGTGGTTCCTTCTCCGAACCAATTCCCTTAACAAGATCGCTGCTGTGGCTGCCAAAGACGACTACCTGATAGATTTTCTCGTGGAGATGGGCTCGGTTGACCCCGGTCAGCTTGCCCAGATCCGTGAAGAGGCAGAAGCCAAGGGTGAAGGAGTGGTCGACACTCTCGTCGCCAAGAAGGTGGTCTCCGCCGAAGCCGTGGGCCAGGCCAAGGCCGGTCACTTCGGTGCGGAGTATGTAAACCTGTCTTCACAGAGACTGCCGGACGACATCATCGCCCTCGTTCCCCGGCACGTGGCGAAACGCTACCGCGCGATCCCCGTCGCCAAAAACGGCAGCACTGTTTCCATCGCGGTCAGCGACCCGTCCGACTTGGACATGGCGGACAGTATCCAGCGCATGGTGCGCGGGGACGTCGCCTGGTGCGTCGCGACGGATGCGGACATCGACAACGCGCTGAAGCGTTACTACGGCGGGGATGACGAAGCCGGAAAAGTTGCCCAGGACATCACGGAGGGAAATGTCGCCGTCACCGCCAAGACGGCCAAAAAGAAGCTCGAAGGCACCAAAGCGGGTTCGGACGACACCGACGCGCCGATCATCAAGTTGGTGAACCAGATCATCGTCGAGGCGTTCAAGATGCGGGCGTCCGACATCCATCTGGAACCACTCGCGAAGAACTTCCGCCTTCGCTACCGCATCGACGGCGTCCTGGTGGAGATGAAGGGCCCGCCCAAGCAGTTGCAATTTTCAGTCGTCGCCCGCCTGAAGATCATGTCCAACATGTCCATCTCGGAGAAGCGCATTCCCCAGGACGGACGCATCCAGGCAAACGTCGGCGGCAAGACCATCGATCTTCGTGTGTCGGTCATCCCGACTTCCCACGGCGAGAGCGTGGTCATGCGTATTCTGGACAAGGACGGCCTGCGACTCGGTTTGGCTGAACTGGGATTTTTCTCGGACGACCAGCAGACGTTCGAACGCCTCATCGGTCTTCCGGACGGCATCATCCTAGTCACCGGCCCGACAGGTTCCGGCAAGACGACCACGTTGTATTCCTGCCTTAACTTCATCAACCACCCCGACCGTAAGATCATCACGGTCGAGGATCCCGTTGAGTATGTTCTGGCAGGCATCAACCAGGTGCAGGTCAACGAAATCGTCGGCCTTTCCTTCTCGATGGCGTTGCGCGCCATGCTCCGCCAGTCCCCCAACATCATCATGCTGGGAGAAATCCGTGACTTGGAGACCGCGACCATCGCGATCAACGCGTCCCTGACCGGTCACTTGGTCTTCTCGACCCTCCACACGAACGATGCTCCCGGTGCGGTCACGCGTCTGGTCGACATCGGCGTGAAGCCGTTCTTGGTCGCGTCAGCCACGAGGGCTCTCATGGCGCAGCGTCTGGTCCGCAAGATCTGCAAGAAGTGCGGTGCGCTGTATTCGCCGCCGGAAACCGAATTCCGAATGCTGGACCTCGATCCTGCACAGCACCCCGATGCGAAATTCCGCAGGGGCCCAGGTTGCGACAGTTGCACCAATGGCCACCGCGGCCGCTTCGGAATCTTCGAGGTTTTCTGCATCGACGACGAGGCACGCAAGCTGATCTACGAGCAGGTTCCTACTTCTGTTCTCCGCGTGAGAGCGCGCGAAATGGGAATGCGGACCCTGCGTGAAGACGGAATCCGCAAAGTCCTCGCGGGCCTGACCACGCCGGAAGAAGTGATCAAGGCAACGACCAACGACCATGAGTGAGCGGTTCAAGACAATCTTCCTGAAGAAATCCTGATCTATGTCGTATACGATGTCAGACCTTCTCCAGCTCGTGGTGAGCGAAGGAGCAGCCGACCTCCACCTCAGAGTAAACACCGCCCCATGTATCCGCCTGCATGGCATTCTCGTCCGCGTCAATGGACCCAAGCTGAAGCCCGAGGACACCGAGGAATTGATGCGGAGCATCACCTCGGAAGATCACATTCAGCAGGTCCGCGAACGGGGTGGTGCCGACTTCGCGTTCGCGTTCGGCGACCAGGCGCGTTTCCGCGTCTCGGTCTTCAAGGAGAAGGGCAACTTCGCCCTCGTCCTTCGTCAGATCCCCACAAGAATGCTGACGCTTGAACAGATCGGGCTTCCACCAGAGACGATCAACAACCTGCTCCATAAGCCTCGAGGTCTCATTCTAGTGACCGGCCCGACCGGCTCGGGCAAGACGACCACGTTGGCCTCCATGATCAACATCATGAACCAGGAGCGTGATGACGCGCATATCATCACGATCGAGGACCCGATCGAGTATTACCACACCCATAAAAAAGCAGTGGTGACCCAGCGCGAGGTCCATATCGATGTTCCTAGCTTCGCCGAGGCCCTGCGCCGCGCCCTCCGCCAGGACCCCGATATCATCCTCGTCGGCGAGCTCCGCGATCTCGAAACAATGGAGGCGGCGATCACGGCGGCTGAGACGGGACACTTGGTCTTCGGCACGCTGCACACGACAGGTGCGGCTAAGACAATCGACCGTATCACAAACGCCTTTCCCCAAAACCAGCAGGACCAGATCCGCATCCAGCTTTCCACCGTCCTTCAGGCGGTGATTTCACAGCTGCTCCTGCCGCGCGCCGACAAGCCCGGACGCATCGCCGTCTACGAGATCATGGTGAACACGCCGTCCATCGCGGCGTTGATCCGCGACAACAAGACGTTTCGCATCGGCTCTGACATCCAAACCGGTGCCAAATACGGCATGGTGACGCTGGACGGTTACCTGATGGAGACATACCTGAAAGGTCTCATCACGCGCGACGACTGCATCACCAAGTCCTACGATCCAACGACGATGATCCAGAAGTTCCAGGAGATGGATGCCGCAGCCGGCACCCAGTGATTTCACGCCGACAACCCATTTGGAGATAAAACGATGTCCGACCCGCTTCTGCAGCTGATCAAGGAGAAAGGCCTGCTTGATGACATGCAGTTCGAAGAAGTCATTTCCGAGCACACGCGAACCGGGAAGCCGGTCAGCGAAGTGCTCGTGAACTTCGGCTTCGTCGACATCCGAACGCAGCTTCAGCTGATGGCTGACCAGCTCGGCACCGAGGTGGTGGACCTGTCGGGCGTTCAATTCACGCCCGAGTTGCTCAAGACCGTCCCCGGAAATATCGCGCGCCTCCATCAGGTCGTTCCGGTCGCGGAATACGGATCCACGCTCCAGATCGCACTGGCGCAACCACTAAACCCTTCGGTGATGGACGAGCTTGGATTCTCGCTCAAGCGCGATGTCGTCCCCGTGGTCGCGGATCCGAAACAGATCCTGAAAGTGATCCAGGAGCGTTACGGTCCTGAGACAGGTTCCGTCCGAGAAGCCGCCCAGGACATCAAGAAGGATCCGAAGCTCGCCAAGGAAGCGGCGAAGGTCGCTGCCGGCGAGTCCGACGCCGAGGACCTCCTGAACGAGGCGCCAATCGTCAAGTTCGTGAACCTTGTCCTTCAACAGGCGGTTCAGGACCGGGCGTCTGACATCCATTTCGAGCCGTTCGAGGACGAGTTCAAGATCCGCTACCGTGTGGATGGAGCCCTCTATGAAATGGCCCCGCCGCCGAAGGATCTGGCGCTCCCGGTGATTTCGCGCATCAAAGTCATGTCCAACCTGGACATCTCCGAGAAGCGACTTCCTCAGGACGGACGTATCAGTGTTCCGATCGGCGGCAAGCAAATCGATCTTCGTGTATCCACGCTTCCCACGCAGTTTGGCGAATCGGTCGTGCTCCGTGTGCTTGACCGAAGTGCGGTCAATCTGGACTTGGCGACGCTTGGATTCCCCAAGCTGATTCTGGATTACGTTTCCGAGGCGGTGGAGCAGCCCAACGGTATTTTCGTGGTGACCGGACCGACCGGATGCGGAAAGACTACGACTCTCTACTCGTGCCTCCGCCGGGTGAATACGATCGACATCAAGGTGTTGACCGTCGAAGACCCTGTCGAGTTCGACATCGAAGGAATAATGCAGGTAGCCGTCAACGAGGGGGCTGGAATGACCTTCGGAAAGGCGCTTCGTGCGTTCCTTCGTCAGGATCCCGACGTGATCATGCTGGGGGAAATGCGCGACCTCGAAACCTCGCAGATCGCGATCCAGGCATCGCTGACCGGCCACTTGGTTTTGAGCACGCTCCATACGAATGACGCGCCAGGCGCTGTGACCCGCTTGGTCGACATGGGTGTTGAGCCGTTCCTGATTTCATCGACTCTTCTCGGCGTCCTCGCCCAGCGACTGGTTCGGACCGTTTGCCGGAAGTGCCGCACTCCGTTTGAACCAACGGAATCCCAGTTGTCGCAGCTGAATTTGTCCCCGCACGACATTGGCGACAAGGCCTTCTACTACGGCCGTGGATGCTCCAATTGCAATGACACCGGCTACAAGGGTCGCAAAGGCATCTTCGAGCTTTTGGTCGTCACGGAGCCGATCCGCAATCTGATAAACGAACGTGCCCCAACAGTTGTCATCCGGCAGAAGTCTGTCGAGTTGGGCATGGTCACGCTGCGCGAGGACGGCTTGCGCGGCATCTTCGACGGTGATACGACTATCGAAGAAGTCGTCAAATACACCTAACCGGGAACAGTTATGCCCACATTCAGCTACGTCGCGATGGATCAGAAGGGTAAGGAGACCAAGGGAACCCTTGACGTCGCCAATCAGAACGAGGCGATCTCCCGGATCAAGGAGATGGGCTATTTCCCGACCAAGGTTGTGGAGATGGACAAGACCGCCCCGAAGAAAGCATCCGCCAAGGGCAAGAAAGGCAAAGGGAAGGGGGCGATGGAATTGCGGATCCCCGGGCTTGGCAACGGAGTCAAAGCCAAGGTCCTTGCGACGTTTACCCGCCAGTTGGCCACTCTAGTTGAGGCTGGGTTGCCGCTGTTGCGCGGTCTTCGGGTGCTTCAAAAGCAGGAACGGAATGTAACCCTGAAGAGAATCCTCGGAGAGTTGGGCGGATCCATTGAAGCCGGCAGCACCTTTTCCGAATCGCTGGCCCAGCACCCCAAGATTTTCAATCGCCTCTACATCAACATGGTGAAGGCCGGTGAATTGGGCGGCGTGCTGGAAGTCGTGTTGAAACGTCTCGCCGAGTTCCAAGAGAAGGCCGAGCGCATCAAGGGCAAGGTCATCGCCGCGATGTTCTATCCGGCGGCGGTCATGACTGTGGCCGTCGGCATCATGGCATTGCTGATGATTGTCGTGGTTCCGAAGTTCAAGGAAATCTTCGCCGGCATGTTGAACGGTGCCGACCTGCCTGAGTTCACCCAGATCGTCCTCAAGATTTCGGACATCCTCAAGGACCACTTCCTCTTGGCTGTGATCGCAATCGTGATCCTCTTCATCATCTTCAAGTTCGCGGTCAGCACCAAGAGAGGTCGCAAGCTCTTCGATCGACTCAAGCTAATTCTGCCGGGGGTTGGACCTGTGATCAACAAGGTAGCCATCGCACGGTTTACGCGCACCCTTGGAACCCTGATCAGTTCGGGGGTCCCAATTCTCCAATCGTTGGTGATCGTCAGGGAAACTTCAGGAAATGTAGTGGTTGCGGATGCCGTCCAAGCGGTCCATGAGAGTGTCAAAGAAGGTGAGACAATTACGGCGCCCTTGGAAGCATCCAAAGTATTCCCGCCGATGGTGATCAGCATGGTCGACGTTGGTGAGCAGACTGGCGCGCTTCCTGAGATGCTCCTAAAAATCGCGGACAACTATGACGAAGAGGTCGACAACGCTGTGTCTGCCATGACCTCCCTTCTTGAACCGGTCATGATCGTGTTTCTCGCTGTAATCGTTGGCAGCATCGTCATCGCCTTGTTTTTGCCCCTGATTGTTCTGATGGACAAGATTGGAGCAGGAGACGGCCCCGCAGAGTAAGATTGCCAGTTGACTCTTGGAATTGGCGGTGTAAACACAATGTATACACATTGAACACCACTGATTCTAGCTGTCATGGACTTCGATTGGGCTAATCCACCTTTCACATTGGAATCCGATCTTCATCTCGAGGAGATCGAGAGTTCATTTGATGATCCGTTCTCGCTGAAGCTGATGCCTGATTCCCCCCGGTTTTCTGTCCAAGCTCGATTCTTCAACTTGGGTGTTGGTTCAGACGGTTCAGGGATATTCTCGGTCTACCGGACCAATGGAAAATCGATCAGGATCGTTCATGCTCGTCGTTTCGAAGCTGAGGAACGTTTTCTTTATCAGCGAAGGATGGATCAGCAGTTGGAGGTTTCGCCATGAACAAGATCTCGAAGTGGGAAGAGGTTCCAATGTTCGACAGCGAGTCGGCCGAGGCGGCCTATTGGGCGGAGACGAAACTTGACGTGCGCCTGATGGAATCGTCGTTAACCCATTCGGCTGAAAACGCGGAATCAGTAAGCATCTCGCTGAGAATGGATCCGAGGCTTTTGGGAAGGATCAAACGTTTGGCAAAGGGCCGTTTTCTGAATTACCAGAGCATGATAAAGCAGTGGATTAGCGAACGCCTGGAAGCTGAGCTTCGTGAGAATCAGCCAACCCAACAGACACGAGTCAGGGGAGGGGGCCGATGAGCCGGAAAATCGAATCCGCGTTTACCCTCGTCGAGATGCTGATCGTAATCAGCATCATCGCGACACTGGCTGCGATGACGGCGGTCGCCACCAAGACGATCACGGAAAAACGAACAATCAAGTTGGTCGAGGCCCAGATGCGGCAGGTGGAGTTGGCGATTTTGGACTACAAGACCAAGTTTGGCTTTTATCCGCCGGATAACGGGAATCAGGGCAATGCCAATTGGACCGTGCTTTCTCCGTTGTTCTACGAGTTGACCGGGACTGTCCACGTTCCTGCTTCCGGTCTTTATAGGAGTGTATTGGGCAACGAGACAATTTCCGACGCGACTCTGCAGGGCTTGTTCGGCAGGCAGGGTCTGGCCAATTCCGCAGATGACTCCCGAAAGAATTTCTTCACGAGCATGCTGCCGCTGAACTATCGCGAGATTCCCGCCGGTGCGATTCCCGGGGCGGGTGCCGCCAAGGTTCTGGTAGCTCCAGCCAAAGGCCCAACCATATTTGCGAGCACTCCGGATTTGAATCCTTGGCGCTACAACTCAACGAGTCCCACCAACAACCCGGGGTCGTTCGACCTGTGGGCCGAGATCACGTTTCAGAATAAAACGGTTGTTGTAGGTAATTGGAAAAGGAGGCAGCGATGAATTCTCCCAGGCCCGCCACGCGGTTGATCAAGTTGCCGGTGCGCTGGCGTTCCGTGCGCTGGCCCAAGGCGATTTATGTTGCCGTGGCCGCTTCAGGCAGTTCAGAAACCCGGCCCAACCCTATGAAGAACAACACGGAACGGGGATTCACATTGATCGAACTGCTCGTGGTGATCGCCATTATCGGCATCATCGCGGGAATGCTGCTCCCGGCATTGTCCAAAGTGAAAGAGAAGGCGAAGGTCGCCCAATCCAAGATCGAGATGCAGGCGATCGTCAGCGCGATCAACGGCTATTACTCGCAGCACAACGCAATGCCTTTTCCGTTTGCCGGGGTGCGGACCAACGATTTCACGCTGGGCGACGGAATCATTGCCCCCTACGGCACCGATGGTCCGACTCCCGACGCGCCGTTCAACGCGGTGAAGGACAACAGCCCACTGATTGCGATCCTCATCAATCGTGGACAAACGCTGGCCCTCAAAAATGTGGTGGCGCGGAGGAATCCGCAGCAGACGGTCTTTCTAAACGCCCGCCTTACTCAGGATCCCAAGGCTGCTGGAATCGGACCCGACGGCATCTACCGGGATCCGTGGGGAACGCCCTACTTCATCTCGTTGGACCTGAACAATGACAACCGAGTCCGCGACGGGGTCTACAGTCGATCTGTCCTGAACGCGAGGGCGGTGGGGCTCTCTCAGATAGAGGGGTCAGCAGACACCGAATTAGTTGGCCAAGCCATGGTCTGGTCCGCCGGGCCTGACAAGGAATTCAGCACTTCCCAACCCGCATTTCCCGATGCTTCGCTGGATCGGCTGCAACGGGTCAACCGGGACAACGTCCTCAGCTGGAAATGAGGATGAACCTCGGAACCACCATCCGGTTTAGGTCCGCCCTCCGGCGGGGGTTTACCCTGACCGAATTGCTGGTGGTGATCGGAATCATTGGCATCGTTACCGCCATCGCGATCCCGGTCTCGTCGAGCTTCGGGAAATCGAACGCCATGACGGCCGCAGCCCGGCAATTGCAGGATGACGTGGCGTTCGCCAAAGCCCGGGCGATCAACACGCGTTCCACCGTCTACATGGTTTTCACTGGACCGGGGATCGGGGATTCAACCATTCGAGGACTCGTTCCATCCGACCTCGGGGCAGCCTACACGAACATTGCGACGGCCCAGTTCCAATCCTATGCCCTCTATTCGGAACGGGCGGTCGGCGAACAGCCGGGGCTGATCCGGCCACGCTACTTGTCGGAATGGAAGTTCCTCCCGGAGGGCGTTTTCATCGGCGAGATCAAGTTCCGCGAGTTGGCCAACCCGGACGATCGCTTCACGGAGACCGCGGTCCTTCCGAACCGGGCTTTTGGCTACCGGTTCTTTCCAATCCCGACGAGCGACGGTCCTCCGGTGAAACTTCCCTACATCGCGTTCAACGCGCAGGGTCAGTTGGTTTCAGAGTCCTATGCCGGCCGTTACCAGGATGTGTCGATCCCGCTGGCCCGCGGAACCGTGGATTATTCGACGGACGGAGGCGGCGGGTATCTTGGCACACCCAAGCAGGAGCCGTTTGGCAACTCGGTCAGCAATTTCTATCGCATCCACATCGAATGGCTGACGGGCCGGGGCCGGATCGACAAGCCGGAGCTCAACTGATGATTCCCACCACACATGCAAACCGGAACAGGCGTCTGAGGGCGGCCGGTTTCACGATGATCGAGATCGCCGTCTCGATCGCGATCGTCGGTTTTGCGCTCGTTGCTGTGATCGGTGTCCTTCCGGCGGGCATGAACACCCAGCGGGACAACCGCGAGGAGACGATGGTGAACCAGGATGCGCAGTATCTGATCGAGGCGCTCACCCACGGGATCAAGCAGAACGGATATCTCAGCAACGTCGTGAGCCGTATCGAATGGCGGGATACTAACGGGAGTCCCTTCCTCGCGTTCGGGAGTCCGTTCTTCAACGAGCAGGTCATCGGGCTTTTGTCGGTCCGCCACGGCTTCCAGACGAACGGATCCGAAGTAGCCAGCGCCCACGCGGTCATGCGGTCGATGAACGGATCGGCGACCTTGGGTTGGTCTCCCACAGACACGACTTCCCAGGACTTGGCTCTTTGGTATTCCGTGGACGTCCAGATCCAGCCCTCCACAAGCGCGATCCCCACGTCGAGGGATCCCGTTCTGGATGCCAAGATGCGAACCAACCTTCGGGCCAACCTTCATGAATTGAGGGTGACGTTCCGGTGGCCCAGCAATCCCGACGGAACCATCGTCGGCAACAACCGGTTGGTGTTCCGCTCCAATTTCACCGGCGAGATCATCGATGCCGGAATGTTCGGGGGAACCCAGCTGTTTTCCGTCAGGCCCTATTCCCTGAAATCGCCCAAAGGATCCCTGTAATGCAACCCGGACATTCAGCATCACGTAGATCCGAGTCCGGCATCACCCTGGTCGAGATGATCGTGGCCGTCGGACTGCTCGTGTTGATCGTGACGGCGCTCCTCGGGGCGTTCAACCAGACGACGCGGGCTTTCAAGACGGGTTTCAACCAGACCGACGTCCAGGAATCGGGCCGGGCCTCGATTGAAATGGTGACCCGGGTATTGACCGACCTTTCACCGTCGGGGCGGGGAAACATCAATCCCGACGCCTTCAGTCTGCTGACGCCGCTCCAGTCTGCGTCGGGTGGAGTGACTCTTCCCCTGAGCATCGCTTCCCCCAGACAGCAACTGTTCATGCAGAAGCTCCTGGTTCTGCACCGCTCCCAGGATGAGTGGATTCGAACCGCGTTCCTCGTGGCTCACCTTGATTCCAATGCCTACCCGTGGGATTCGCCTCAGGACGTCTTGATCGGAAGCCTGTATCGGTATCAGTCCTCCGTCCTGACCTCGGTGACCAACCGCCTGTTCCTTGATGACAGTTCGGCTAATGGGCTGCTCGAACCGCGGGATACCAAGATCAGCAACATCGATCCGACCCGATACTCCCGCGTGGTTGATGGTGTCGTTCATTTTTCAATCCGGACCAGCAATGTCGGAGCGGAGTGGGTCGACTCGGGCCGCGTGACGAACCTCGTTTCCGAATTGGGCGTTTACCGGCGGCTTCCCGGGTTCGAGACATTGGGCGTTTGGTCCCGATTCCCGGACGGAGTTTCGGAGATCTATACCGGCGACATGCTTCCGTCGTATGTCGAAGTTGAGATCGGTCTCCTGGAGCACGAGGCCTTGACCCAGGTCCGGGCGTTGCTCGCCGACAAGGTGGCGACTTCGGATTTCCTGAAACGTAACGCCCATCGAGTCCATTTCTTCCGCCAACGCGTTCCCATCCGGCTAGGCGTATCCCTGTGAATCTTTCCCGTCACGAATTCCGTAAGGGTGTGGCCCTGGTGGTCACGCTCCTCCTGTTGTCGGTGATCACTTTTCTCGCGGTCGCATTCCTCGCCCTGTCGCGCCGCGACCGCCAGTCCGTTGCGATCTCAATCACGCAGACCGAGTCCAAGTATCTCGCCGAAACCGCCGCTGCCCGGGCACAGGCGGAAATCTTCGGATTCGTGGCGGCCAAGGGGAACCTGGGGAGCGCTCCGCTGATGGTGTCGCGGACGTATCAGAACCAAGCCGGGTTTGATCCCGGGGTCAGCAGCTTCGACAACGTGAATTGGGACCGGACCATCACGGGTGGGGCGCTCAGCGAACCCAACCGCCTGCAGATGTTGACCAACCTGTTCTTCGATCCCCGCCTGCCCGTGTTCGTCCAGACCAACGCCAATGCGGCCGCAGCCCGCGAGTTCCGATATTTCCTCGATTTCAACCGCAACGGCCGCTTCGACACGAATGGCCTGATCGCCAACCTTGATGCCTTGGGCAATTCCATCGGATCGGTCAACGTCGTGGGCGATCCCGAGTGGATCGGCGTTCTCGAGAAACCCCAGTTTGGCCACTCCAAAACCAACCGTGCGGTCGGCCGTTTCGCCTTTGTCGTGCTCCCGGCGACCATGTCGCTCGATGTGAATCGGATGCACAACTACTCGAAGGGCAACTACCAGGGCGGTGGACTTCCTGCCACGATGACCGGCGACGGTTTCCTACGCAATCAAGGCGTGGGTTCATTCGAGCTCAACCTTGCGGCGTTCCTCAAAGACCTGAACACGAACGTCTACCTGCCGCTCGACTACGAGTATTTCAACAGCGTCGCCGTCAACAACCGGGGCAGGGCGTTCGACGATGCCAACTCGATCCTCCGCTATCGTTACGGACGCAATGCCAACAACCAGTTGAGCGTGCGTTCGATCCTCGGTGCAAACGGGGTCACCAATCTTCAAAACGATCTCGTCGATGGTTATGCCAAGGCGCCTGTCCTCGCGCCCCCGTTTTCTTCGGGGATTGATCTGGACGATGCGACCCAGCCTTGGCCGGGCAGTCCGAGCACCAACGTCTTCACGGACGTCCAAGATTTCTTCAACTCCTCGAAATCCCGGGCCGCCTTTGTCCAAGGTCTCCAGGGAACCAACAGTTCGACCTACGATCGCTACACCTTCTACCGCCTGCTTTCCCAGATGGGCGTCGCCTCCGAGCCCGAGACCGGCGGCAAGATCAATCTCAACTACCTCAATGATCCGGCCATCAATGCAGTCGGTCAGGTCCTGACAAACTGGAGTCCGATCGCCTTCTTCACGAACGTCGCCGACCGGCTCATCCGCGACGCCGTCAAGGGCACGAACCGTTTTGCGGGACTGTTCATCCCGAACGGATTCAGCATCACCAACATTCCGGTCTACCCCACGAACCATTACACCCCAGCGCTGCACCGACTGCTCCAGCTCTCGGCCAATCTCTACGAAGCCACGCGCCCCAATCCCCGGCCGGTTGTCTTTCGCCCATTGCTCTATAAAGAGGGAAACCTGGTTCGAATCTCCGGCTACCAGGTGGAATACGGCACCAACATCCTCGACCAAGGACGCGGCCAGAACCGGGTGTTCGACCTCGGGACCATCGCAACCAACTCCAGCGTCGGCCAGGCCGGTTTGAACGCGGACCGGGTGGCCTACGGCATCCCGATGATCATCGGCGCGCGGAAAGGCCTTCCCAACCTGAACGAAGTGGCGCTGTTGTCCCGTGTCGCTATCCAGCGAAAATTACAGGTCACCAAGATTCAGCCCGGCACGCTTCCCGTCCGCACCAATCAGATGCTGATCTTCGGGATCACCAACCAGTTCGCGATCGAAGCGTGGAATCCCTACACGAACGCCTACCAGCCGACGGCGAACAAGTTGAAGATCATCGGCAATTACCAGCCGGTGTTTTCGCTGACAAACAGCCTTGGAATTGTGCGAGGTGCCGACAGCCTGTTTCTCGGCGCAAACACTCTTCCCCAGCGCTTCGCAGTAAACCTTGACTCGGGATGGGCCGGCACCCGGTTCGTTCTCCCGTTGATCGCCGAGACGCTTCGCATTTCAAACTCGGTCTACTATGTCACCAACAACCAGTTCCTTCCCGCGCAGGGCTACACCAATCTGTGGGC
>JBBRDN010000086.1:0-16043 GCA_038203875.1 Verrucomicrobiota bacterium | reverse complement strand
GTCGCCCACGGATAGTCCAGCAGGATAGCTCCCGTCGTCGGTTCATGGACGGTAAGCGACGAGGCGTTGACCGAAAGGATCACGGTCTTGCCCCCGATCTTGGCATCGATGGGCGACGAGTAGTCCGTCTTGTCGGAACCGGCCCGCCACAGGACGTCGCCGGTAAGCCGGTGATACGCGAGGACTGTGTTCGTGTTGTTGCCGCCGCCGGTGACGATGACCCGGTCTCCGATCACGAGAGGCGAGCAGCTGATGCCCCACGTGATATTTTGCAGACTGTTCTCGGTCAGAACCGAGCGGCTCCAGCGTCGTTTGCCGGTGGAGGCTTCGAGGCAATTGAGAATGCCCGTGCCGCCCATGGTGAAGACAAGTCCACGGTCGACGGTGGGTGTGGCGCGCGGTCCAGGTCCTCCCTGCCATTCGAAAAAGCGGGCCTGGTTCGTATGCGCCCAGACGAGATCGCCGGTCAGCACTTCGTAGCACGTGACCAGTTCGTTGTCGCCGCGCTGCTCCTGGGTGAAGGCTCGGCCGCCGACGACGGAGAATGCCGACCAACCTTCGCCGATCGGTTGCCGCCACAGCTCGCGGGGAGGGGTCGATGTCCAGTTCGTCGCAATCACTCCGGCGCGAACATTGCCCGTGCGGTCGGGTCCGAAGAACTGCGGCACATCGACGATGTCCTTGGGCGCCGGAGCCGCGGCGGGCTTGGTGGAAGACTTCTTGGCGAAGGCCACCGGTGCGTCGGTGGAATGATCACTCCACTTCCAGGCGAGGTTTGGCAGTCCGGTTCCGTTCACGGTTCCGTCGATCCGGACCAATCGTTTGAGGCCAAAGAAGGCGAGGACAGCCAGCGCCAGTCCGCCGAGGCGTATCAGCCAACGAACGCGGCTAAGGAACAGGAACCAAAGCACCGTCAGGGCAAGTCCGAGGAGGGTAAGCGCGGCGGTAGCCCAGCTCTTGAAGTTGGCTTCCATCTCCGGCTGCGAGCGGAAAGCGATGATGCCGCCGATCATCAGGATCCAGATGGTGACGAGAATCCAGATCCGGTGGCCGGGAGGTTTGGGGGCAGGTGCTTCAGGTTTCATGGGCTGACGGGTGAGCTGTAGGCGGGTGGTGGAAGGACGCAAGGGCGATCATCGCGGCCGAAATGTCTATGGGGATGGAGCGGTGATCGGTTGATCCTTCACAATGACCCGGCTGGCCAGCCAGACGCTCAAGGCGGCGGCCGTGACCGCGATCCATCCCAGCCAGTTCACATGAAGCAGGCTGCCATCGGGAGCTTCCTTGACGACGAGTCCGATCGCACCGGCCGAGGCGCCTGCGACAAAATCCCGCGTGCAGCTGGTCAGGCTCATGAACGCGCCGCGCTGCGAGGAGTTGACGGCCAGTGACATCATCGCCTGGGCCGGAACGAAGCGGCCGCTGGCGAAAACGAAGAAGCAGGCGGCGAGGAGCAAGATCTCCCATTCCGGTTTTTGGCCGCCGTGCGTGATAAGGAGTGTCACCAGCGAGGCGACGGTCGCCATGAACGCAAACACCCGGAAGCGCCCAAGCCGGTCGGCCATCCTCCCGACCAACGGCGACGTGACGACCGTGCACACACCGCCCACGAGGTAGATCAGGAACAGATGCTTTTCATCGAGGCCGGCGTTGTTGACCAGATACGGCGCAAGAAACGGAATTATGGCGAAGTGTCCGAGGATCAACGCGGCCATGAAGAGCAGCGCCCGTCCTGCATTCGCATCGCGCAGGAGGCTTAGGAACGCCGTGCGCTGCTTCGCCGGATCGATGGGGATGGTTCGTCGGTTTGCGGGGAGCCATTTCCAAATCAGCAGCCAGGTCAAAGAGGATAGTCCTGCCAGCAGGAAGAACGGGGTTTCCCACACGAAGCGTTGCGCCAGGAAGAGCCCCACTGGCACTCCCACGGCCGCCGCGACGGCGAATGCCGTCATCACGATTCCCATGCCCGAGGCACGGCGCTCGGGCGGAACGATGTCGCCGACCAGTGCGAGCACGAGCGAACCGGACACGCCGCCGAAGCCGCCGCAGATCGCACGTGAGACCAGCAGCGAGCCGGCCGTGTGCGACATCGCGACAGCCAGTGTTCCCAGCACAAACCCGGCATAGGTCGTCAGCAGAAGTTTCTTCCGGTCGAACCGGTCGATGAACGGCGCCGCCAGTAGCCCGATGATTCCGGCGCTGACGCTGTAGGCGGCGACGATGTGGCTGAAGCTTTCCGGACTGATCTTCAGTTCGCGCATGAGTTGGGGTCCCAGCGGCATCATGACCATGAAGTCCATGATGTGCGTGAACTGCACCGCCGCGAGCAGCACGAGCAGCCAACGTTCAGGAAGACCCTTCATTTGTTACGCGGCAGGGCTGTGTGCGGGGCCGTCGGGAGAAAGTGCGGCGGCCTTGGACGTAGGCGTTGAACCGGTCTTCTTCTTCCATCCCAGCTTCATCGCGACGACGTAGAAGACGGGAGTGAGGAAGAGTCCGAAGACGGTGACCCCGATCATGCCGGAGAACACCGCCGTGCCCATGGCCCGGCGCATTTCGGAGCCGGCACCGTGCGCGATGACGAGGGGAAAGACGCCGGCGATAAAAGCGATCGAGGTCATCAGGATCGGCCTCAGGCGAAGGCGGCAGGCCTCGATGGCGGCCTCGGCGGGCGGCATGCCTTCGTCCTGTTTCACCTTGGCGAACTCGACGATGAGGATTGCGTTCTTGCAGGCCAGACCGACGAGCACGATCAGTCCGATCTGGGTGAAGATGTTGTTGTCACCGTGGCTGAGCATCACACCCACCAATGCGCTGAGCAGGCAGAGCGGGACGATGAGGATGATGGCCAGGGGCAGGCGGAAGCTCTCGTATTGCGCCGCGAGCACGAGGAACACGAGGAGGATGCAGAGCGGATAGATGTAGATCGCTGAATTGCCGGCGAGGATGCGCTGATACGTCAGTTCGGTCCATTCGTAGGCCATGCCTTTGGGCAAGGTCTGATCCAACAGTGCGGTCATTGCGACTTCGGCCTCGCCCGAACTCGACGTCGCGGAAGGACCCCCGGTGATCTCTGCCGCAGGGTAGCCGTTGTAGCGGACGACGCGGTCGGGGCCATAGCCGTCCTTGAGCTTCACGAGCGCAGCCAGCGAGACCATCTCGCCCTTGGCGTTCTTGGTCTTCAGGCGGCTGATGTCTTCGGCGCGGTCGCGGAACGGCGCATCCGCCTGCGCGATCACCTGGAAGGTGCGGCCGAAGCGGTTGAAATCGTTCACATAGAGCGAGCCTAGGTAGATCTGCATCGTCTCGAAAAGATTCTGCAGCGGCACACCCATCGACTTGGCCTTCACGCGGTCGATGTCGGCATCGATCTGCGGCACGTTGACGGTGAATCCGGAGAAGACATTGGCGAGCTGTGGATTTCCGAAGCTGGAGAACCACGCGGTCTGGGAGGCTTGGAACAATGCGTCGTAGCCGAGGTCCGCACGGTCTTCGACGTAGAGTTTGAAGCCGCCGATCGTGCCTAGGCCGTTCACTGAAGGCGGCGGCACGGCGAGGATGAAGGCGTCCTGGATTCCTGCGAAAGCCTGGTTCAACGCCCCGACGATGCCGAGCCCCGAGGTCTCCGGCGTGCGCCGGTCCTCGAAGGGTTTGAGCCCGAAGAAAACGATGCCGGCATTGGGCGCGACGCTGAAGCCCTGGATGCTCAGTCCCGGGAAAGCGACCGCGTCCTGCACGCCGGGGATCTTCAGGCCGATGTCCGACATGCGGCGGATGACGGCGTCCGCCCGGTCCAGCGAGGCCCCGTCCGGCAGTTGGGCGAAGGCCACGATGTATTGCTTGTCCTGCGTGGGAATGAAGCCGCCCGGGACCTTGTTGAAGCTCCAACCGGTGAGCGCGACCAGTCCGACATAGAGGACGAGGGCGATCGCACTCTTGCGTATCACGCTGCCGACGCCGGCGGCATACTTCCCTGCGGACCATTCGAAGAACCGGTTGAAGGGCCGGAAGAGCCAGCCAAGGACTTTGTCCATCACGCGGGTCACTCCGTCCTTGGGCGCATGGTGGTCACGGAGCAGGAGCGCGCTCAGGGCAGGGGAAAGCGTCAGCGAGTTGAAGGCCGATATGACCGTGGAGATCGCGATGGTGATCGCGAACTGCTTGTAGAACTGGCCGGTCAATCCGCTGATGAAAGCGGTCGGGATGAAGACCGCGCACAAGACCAGCGCCGTCGCGATGATGGGGCCGGTGACCTCGTTCATTGCACGTTTGGTCGCCTCCGTCGGCGAGAAGCCCAGGGCGATGTTTCGTTCCACGTTCTCCACCACGACGATGGCGTCATCGACAACGATGCCGATGGCCAGCACGAGGCCGAAGAGCGAGAGCGCATTGATGCTGAAGCCGAGCGCGAGCATGACCGCAAAAGTTCCGACCAACGACACGGGCACGGCCGCAAGCGGGATGATCGACGCGCGCCATGTCTGGAGGAAGAGGATGACCACGATGACCACGAGCACGATCGCTTCGATGAGCGTGGTGACGACCGCGTCGATCGACTTGTCGACGAAGACCGTCGGATCGTAGGCGATGGCGTAGTCGATGCCTTCGGGGAAGTTCTTCTTGAGATCGGCCATCGTGCGCCGGACGTCCTTCGAGAGCTGGAGCGCGTTGGCCCCGGGAGATTGGAAGATGGGGATGCCCACCGCGCTCTTGTTGTTCAAGAGGGCCCGCAGCGAATAGCCGCCCGCGCCGAGCTCGATGCGGGCGAGGTCGCCGAGGCGGACCTTCTCACCGTTGGGCCCGGTCTTCACGATGATCTGGCCGAACTCCTCCTCGGTGACAAGCCGGCCCTTGGTGTTGATCTGCAGTTCCAGGTCGATCGGGCTCGAGACAGGCTGCTGGCCAATGGCGCCGGCCGCGACCTGGACGTTCTGTTCGCGGATGGCGGCCACGACATCGCTGGCGGTAAGGTTTCGCGCTGCGACCTTGCCGGGGTCGAGCCAGATGCGCATCGCGTAGTCGCCGGAGCCGAAGATTTCCACACCGCCCACGCCGGGGATGCGGGCGAGGACGTCCTTGACCTGGAGCGTGGCGTAGTTGCGGACGTAGATGTTGTCGTAGCGTCCGTTCGGCGACGTGAGATGGACAACCATCGTCAGGTCGGGGGACTGCTTCGTGGTTGTGACGCCGAGGGTGCGGACGATGTCCGGCAATTTCGGGAGCGCCTGGGTCACCCGGTTCTGCACCTGCACCTGTGCCTTGTCGACGTCCGTGCCGAGGCGGAACGTGACGGTGAGAATCATCACGCCGTCGGAGGTCGCCTGCGACGACATGTAGAGCGAGTTCTCGACGCCATTGATTGCCTGCTCAAGCGGGGCGGCGACGGTTTCCGAGATCGTTCTTGGGTTCGCGCCCGGATAGCCCGCACGAACGACGATCGTGGGAGGGACGACCTCGGGGTATTCGCTAATGGGCAGCCGGAACATCGCGATCGATCCAATGAGGAAGATCACGATGGACAGCACGCCGGCGAAGATCGGGCGACGGATGAAGAAGTGGGAAAAGTTCATGGTCCTGGATCCGCCGGATGGAGGTCGGAGCAACGCCTCCGCACCTGTCCAGCGGGTGGGTGGGGTTAGTGCGCCGCCGCCTGGGTGACGGGCTTGGCTTCCTTCTCAGGAGTGACGGTTGCGCCGGGTTGGACGCGCTGCAGGCCGTTGACGACGATCTGTTCACCGGCCTTCAAGCCTTCACGGACGACACGCTGGCCGTCGATCACGGGTCCGAGTTTCACCGGGCGATAGGCAACGGTGTTCGACGAGGTCAATGTCAGGACGAACTTCTGGCTCTGGTCCGTGCCGATGGCCCGTTCGCTGACCAGCGTCACGGGCTTTTTTTCGCTCAGCGGAACGCTCAGTCGGGCGAACAGTCCGGGCACGAGTTTCTCGTCCGCGTTGGGGAACACGGTCCGCAACAGGATGCTGCCGGTTTCCGATTGGAGGCGATTGTCGAATGATTCGATGTAGCCGACCTGGGCCAGGCCTGCGCCGTCGGCGATGGCCATGCGGACCTCGACCTTGCCGTCGGCGTTCCTCGCTACTTTGTTCTCGCGGGTCAGACGCTGGAAGCGGAGCAGGGTGGCTTCGTCCACGTCGGTGTAGACGTAGACGGGGTCGACGGAGACGACGGTCGTGAGAAGGGTGGTGAAACCGTCCACGCCGCTGACATTGTTGCCCATCGTGACCAAAGCCCTGCCTACCCGCCCGTCGATGGGTGACCGCACTTCGGTGTATTCCAACTGCAGCGCTGCGTTAGACAATGCGGCCTCGGCGGAAGCAACCCCCGCGCGGGCGTCCATCATGGAGGACGTGCGCTGGTCCGCCTCCTCGGTGGAGATGGTTTTCGATTGCCGCAATTGCTCCCCGCGGGTGGCCTCGCGCTCCGACACTTCGAACCTCACTTTGGCGCGCTGGAGATCGGCTTTGGCCTTTTCGACGTCGGCTTGGCGTTGGCGCGGGTCGATCATAAAGAGGAGCTCGCCCTTCTTCACCTTCTGGCCGGACTTGAATTTGATTTCCGCCAAGTAGCCCGAAACACGGGGCCGGATCTCGACCGACTCGATTGCTTCGATCCGTCCGGTGAACTCGTCCGTCTCGATCAGTTCCCGTTCTTCGACCGGCGCGACCGTGACGGTGGGTGGTGGAGGTGCCTGATGTGCTGGGCCGGCAGGTTTGTTGCAACCGGTGGCGACAAGAGCCGCCGCTGCGATGGCGGAAAACAGAGGTTTTGTGGACGACATGTTGACTGAAGATGGAGTGGGGAGAATCGGCCTTGGCTTACGCGGAGAACGCCAGTTCGCCAGTAACGTCCTGGACGCGGCGTTGTTTGGAGACCCATTTGGCGACTCGTTGGAGCTTTTCGGAAGCGAGCATCGGGAACACGAGTTGGGGGACGTTCGTCTGGAGGGCCAGCGCTTCGGCTTCGTTCAGGGCGAGATGCACGAAATGCTCAAAACCCTCGGTTTCGCGGCGGAAGGCCGCGATGAGTCTTTCGCGGAGGCGCGAGAAAAGGCCGGCGGGGTCGGCGCCGGAGAACAGGGGCGTTTCGAACGAGCCGTCGAACGGCGTAATGAAGCGGTTCATGGCAGTGAGAGTTTAATAGTTTTCTAGTTAGTCAAATAAGCGGGCAAAAAATCATGCCACAACTGTGACATGGCGCTTGGCGCCGAGGATTGAAAGAACGCCTTCCGGGATCTCTTTCAGCACTTCCAGACTGTTCAGGATACGGGCTTGGGTCAACACGCCCTCGAAATAGGCTGTCAGCATGCGGGCCTTGGCGCCGGCGTCTGGCGCGTCGATCAATCCGGCGGAGTGGGCTTCCCTCACGGCGCTGGTGATGTAGCGCTGATGGCAGTCGAGGACCTCCTGGATCTTTTCGCGGAGCCCCTTGTCCTGGGTGCAGATTTCGGAGCCAAGGGTAAACAGCGGGCATCCGAGAACATGACCGAACTTTGCCTTCAATTCCACCTGACGGGCGCAGCCGTTGTCGCACAAGCGGATGATCCGTTCCAGTGGCGGAACCATGGGGGAGAAGATGGCATCGAGCTCGGCCCGGCGTGCGCAGAACTCCGCTTCGATCGCGGCGACGGCGAGCTCGGACTTGGAGTCGAAGAAATAATAGAAACTCCCTTTCTTGACCCCGGCCTTGTCGCAGATCTGGTCTATGGTCGTTGAGCCGTAGGAGCCGGTCCAGATGAGTTCTGAAATGGCAGCCATCAACCGCTCTTTGGCATCGCTGGTTCTTCCCATGAGTTTGTCGGTGTGCGGAATTTCCGGATCTCCCGAATATCTATCGATAGTTTACCATACGGTCAACTATGACTTTTGATTCGGATGCCTCGACTCTTGAAGCAGTTCGGCACCGCAGGAGATCGATGGGCTGATTTGGCCTACTCTTTTTCCGCGCTGAGTTTCGAAGCCGACGCTTTCTCTGGCTTGCCGCCAACCGAGAGCGCCCGGAACTGCCAACCGCTGCGTCCGGTCATCGTGGTGGTCTGGTCCACGGCTTTTCCCACTGTCGTTCCGGCCGCATCGATCATGTTGAATTCGACCTTCACGCCGAAGTAGCGAGCGTCCGAACGATTGGTGACCAGCCCGATGACATGCTTCAGCGAAGTTCCGGGCTGGCTTTCCAGTTTGAAACCCAGCAGCTCCAAATCGCCGGATGGCACGAGGACCGGACGTTGCCAACCGTCGGGAAGGGGGAACTCGGCGGACGTTTTTGGAGCCGTTGCCGTCGGCGAGTTGGTCGCCGCTTCCGCTGCTGCCGTCTTTGGTTTTTTGTCCGGCCCGGCTACCAGGATGGCTGCTGCGGTGATGAGTGCGACCATGATCGCCATCATTGGAGCCTTCAGGCCAAGAGATGCTGTCGCGTCGGCGGGTTTCGGGATGTTTTTTTCCGGGCCGTCCTCGGGCAACATCATCTGCGCTCGGCAATGCGGGCAGTTGATCATGGTCCCTGCGGAGGCGGTCGGGTATTCGACATGGCCGCTGCAGGACGGGCAGGTGGCTTTGGCGTAGTCTGCGGATGACATTCGAGGTTGAGTCGAGGTTACGGCTTAAAACCTGCAATTGCCAATCCGTCAAAGTTCCTCATTTTCCGGCGAAACCTTTCCCTCTTTTGTGCCGTCCAGTGCTGTAACTCCGCACCAAGCTTATGAACCCGAACGAACATTCTGCCCGGCTGGAAGATCTTTTCGCCACGCGTCGCCAGTTCCTCAATCGCTTCGGCCTTGGGCTTGGCGCGCTGAGTCTCGCGTCGATGTTCAGTCCATCCGAACTCCTCGGGGCCACCCCCCACGCTTTGGATGCCGCCGCCGCGGCAGCCGGGAATCCGCTCGCGCCGCGCCCATCGCATTTTCCCGCCAAAGCCAAGGCAGTCATCCATGTCTTCGCCCAGGGCGCTCCGTCGCAGGTCGACACTTGGGATCCGAAGCCGACTCTGACCCGGATGGACGGGAAGACGCTTCCGGACGGAGGCATCGGCATGGCGTCGCCGTTCAAGTTCGAGAAGAAGGGCAAGTCCGGCATCGAGGTTAGCGAGGTGTTTCCGAACCTCGGCAACCACGTCGACGACATGGCCATCATCCGTTCGATGTGGACGGACATTCCTGCGCATGAAGTGGCCACGGTGTTCATGAATACCGGGTCGCTCCGGTTGTCACGTCCGAGCATCGGTTCGTGGGCCGTCTATGGTCTGGGAACTCAGAACCAGAACCTCCCCGGGTTCATTTCGTTGCGGCCGGGCGGCGGTTTGCCGATCGGCGGAACGTCGAACTGGCAGACGTCGTTCCTTCCCGGAGTTTACGCGGGCACGAGCATCAACACGTCCGCCCAGACGGTTTTCCAGATGATCCAGAACATCCGGAACCAATACACGTCTACCGCCGAACAGCGACGCGCCCTCGACTACGTCCAACAGTTGAACGAAGTCCACGCGCAGAATTTGCAGAAGGAAGCCGCGCTCGAAGCCCGGCTTGAGGCCTACGAGATCGCCTTCCGCATGCAGGCCGAGGCGACCGATGCGTTCGACGTGAACAAAGAGCCGGCCAACATGCGCGCCCTCTACGGCAACAGCGCGCAGGGCAAACAGATGCTCATTGCGCGGCGTCTGGTGGAAAGGGGCGTTCGGTTCGTCCAGGTTTGGGCCGGTGGCTGGGACCACCATCAGGATCTTGAAACAAAGCTGTCGCAGAAGGCGGAGGAGATCGACAAGCCGCTCGCGGCGCTGCTGACGGATCTGAAACAACGCGGGTTGCTCGACAGCACGCTGGTCGTCTGGGGCGGAGAGTTCGGCCGCAAGCCCACCAAGGACCGCAACGGCAACGAAAACCCGGGTCGCGACCACAACAACCGCGCGTTCAGCACTTGGCTTGCCGGCGGCGGCGTGAAGGGCGGGACGGTTTACGGGGCGACCGATGAGTTCGGAGCGAAGTCGGTCCAGGACAAGGTTCACATCCACGATCTCCACGCCACGATGCTGCATCTGCTGGGGTTCGATCACACCAAATTGACCTACCGGTCGAATGGCCGCGACTTCCGCCTCACCGACGTGGCCGGCAGTGTCGTGAAAGGAATCGTCGCCTAATCGGAGACACGAACCATGAAACGCGCTTTCTTTACCTCAATTGCCGCAACGATCGCCGCCGCGTCTGGAACCCTGTTTGCTGCGGACGAACCCACTCAACCCCTGACCAAGGCGCAGACGGATTTCTTCGAGTCCAAGGTGCGCCCGGTGCTCGCGGACAAATGCTACAAGTGCCACAGCGCGACTTCCGAAAAGGTGAAGGGAGGGCTTCAACTCGACACGCGGGATTCCCTGCTGCAAGGCGGCAACACCGGGCCCGGGTTGATCCCCGGCAAGCCCGCAGAAAGCCTCCTCATCCGCGCGATCAACGGCAGCGATCCCGATCTCCAGATGCCGCCCAAGGGCGAAAAGCTGACGCCGCAGCAGGTGGCTGATCTGACCCAGTGGGTCCGTATGGGCGGACCTGATCCCCGCGTCGCCTCCGCAGCATCCACCAACAACGCCTATGCCGGCGTAGGCCGGCAACACTGGGCTTTCCAGCCGGTCAAGAAACCTTCCGTGCCTGAAGTGAAGACGGCCGGCTGGGCGCAGACTCCGGTGGACAGGTTCATTCTGGAGAAGCTGGAGGAGAAGGGGATGAAGCCCAATCCCGTTGCCGACAAGCGGACTTTGATCCGTCGCGCCTCGTTCGATCTCACGGGCCTGCCTCCGACATCCGACGAGGTGAACGATTTCATCGCGGACAGTTCCCCGGACGCGTTCGCCAAGGTCGTTGACCGCCTCCTGGCTTCGTCGGCCTACGGTGAACGCTGGGGGCGCCATTGGCTGGACGTGGCGCGATACTCCGACACCAAGGGCGATGTGAAACGGCAGCGCGAGGACTTCCGCTATCCGCACGCGTGGACCTATCGCGACTATGTCGTCGACGCGTTCAACAAGGACAAACCCTACAACCAGTTCATCATCGAGCAGCTTGCCGCCGACCGCTTGCCGACGGGATCCGACAAGAGCGTGCTGGCGGCGTTGGGTTTTCTCACTCTGGGCGACCGGTTCAACGGGATGATGCCCGACATCATCAATGACCGGATCGACGTCACCTCCAAGGCGTTCCTGGGACTCACCGTTTCGTGCGCCCGATGCCACGACCACAAGTTCGATCCGATTCCGCAGAAGGACTACTATTCGCTCTACGGGATCTTCTCCAGCAGCTACGAGCCGGAGAATCTTCCACCCCTGAAGCCGATCACGAGCACGGCGGAGTATCAGGACTATAAGAAACAGTCGGCGGAACTCGACAAGCAGGGGGTCGAGCTTAGGAAGGAGTTTGTCGGAGTGAAGAAAGGCGGCGATGCGCAGAAACGGAAGCAGCTCCAGAAAAGCCAGCAGCAGCTCATCCGTCAGCACGCCGACTTGGAGACCAAACATCCCGGCGTGCCGGCCAAGGCCAACGTGATCGTGGATTCCGCCAAACCGAAGGATTCACCCGTCTTCATCCGGGGCGAGGCCGACAACAAGGGGGAGATTGTCCCGCGAAGGTTCCTCGAAATCCTAACCGGTCCAAACCGTCCAGCCTATCGCACCGGCAGCGGACGCCTCGAACTCGCCCAGGCCGTCGCCAGTCCGCAGAACCCGATGACGGCCCGCGTGCTGGTGAACCGCGTGTGGACCCACCACTTCGGCGATGGATTCGTGTCGACGCCGGATGACCTTGGCAACATGGCGTCGATGCCGACGCATCCTAAGCTTCTCGACTACCTCTCCGCCAAGTTCATGGCCGACGGATGGTCGATCAAGAAACTGCATCGTGAGATCATGCTCTCAGCGGTCTACCAGCAGACCAGCGCGACCAATCCTCGCTACGCCGAACTGGATCCCGAAAACGACCTCCTCTGGCGCGCCAATGTTCGTCGGCTCGACTTCGAGTCGCTGCGGGACTCTATCCTCGCGATCTCCGGATCGCTCGACCGGACCATCGGCGGCAAACCCGTCGATCTGGGTGCGGAACCATACACCACACGTCGATCCGTCTACGGCTACATCGACCGCCGCAATATGCCGGAGGTCATGACGCAGTTCGATTTCGCGAACCCCGACGCACCGACCGGTAAGCGCCATGAAACCATCGTTCCACAGCAGGCATTGTTCATGATGAACAGCCCGCTCGTCGCGGAACAGGCCCGGAAGCTCGTCCATCGGCCCGAGTTCGAAAGCCTCGCCAAGGAAGAGGAACGCGTCAGAGCCCTCTACCTGGCGATTTTCCAGCGCCCGCCCAATCCTTCCGAGGTGAAGATGGCCATGGAGTTTGTTGATGGCACGCCGGCGGGCGTCGACCGGCCGGACGGTTCCGTCGAGGTGGCCCAGTTGCGGCCTCGCGAAATGATTCGCGACAAGGATGCCAAGAAAGCGGCCAAAAAGGGTATGGGGCCTCCACAACAAATCGGAATGCGGTCGAGGACGCCCCTGGGTGCCTGGGAAAAACTGGCCCACGCCCTCTTCCAGACGAACGAGGCTTCTTTCATCAACTAGAACGGCCTTTTCCCGAAAAACCCGGCGTCGAAAGCGCCGGTTTTTTCGTTCTCAAGGAGACTTCGGATTGGTCCGAGCTTGATTCAAGTCAGGCAACCGATTTACTCGCCGGACGGAAAATACTATGGCCAAAAAAGCACTTATCACGGGTATCACGGGTCAGGACGGTTCATATCTCGCCGAACTGCTCCTCGAGAAGGGTTATGAAGTCCACGGCATCATCCGCCGGGCCAGCACGTTCAATACGTCTCGGCTGGACCACATCTACGCAGATCCACACAGCCCCAAGAACCGTCTCTTCCTTCATTACGGCGATCTCTCGGACGCGAGCGCGCTTTCGCGTCTCGTGGCCAAGATCCAGCCTGAAGAGGTCTACAATCTCGCCGCGCAGAGCCACGTCCGCGTGAGCTTCGACAGCCCCGAATACACCGCCGACATCACCGGCACCGGGACGATCCGATTGCTCGAAGCGATCCGCGAAGTGGGCATCAAACCCCGCTTCTACCAAGCCTCCTCGTCCGAGATGTTCGGCAAGGTCATGGAAGTTCCGCAGACGGAGACCACGCCTTTCTATCCCCGCAGCCCCTACGGTGCGGCCAAGGTCTATTCCTACTGGATCACGGTGAACTACCGCGAGTCCTACGGCATGCACGCCTCCAACGGCATCCTCTTCAACCACGAGTCGCCCCGCCGCGGCGAGACCTTCGTCACGCGCAAGATCACCCGCGCCGTCGCCCACATCCACGCCGGCCTCCAGGACAAGCTCTTCCTCGGCAACATCGAGTCCAAGCGCGACTGGGGCTACGCCAAGGAATACGTCGAGGGCATGTGGCGCATGCTCCAGCAGGACGAGCCGGACGACTACGTGCTCGCGACCAACGAGACATACACGATCAAGGAATTCTTGGAGGTCGCCTTCAGCCGCGTCGGGCTTGACTGGCAGAAATACGTCGAGTTCGACCCCGTCTATTGCCGTCCCGCCGAGGTCGATCTCTTGATCGGCGACTACAGCAAGGCGAAGGCGAAGCTCGGCTGGGAACCCAAGACCAAGATGCACGGCCTGGCCAAGCTCATGGTCGATGCCGACGTGGCCCTCCTCAAGGCCCACCGCGAGGGCAAGACCAAGCTCAACGCCTGATCGGCCTCACAGTAACTCTACGAAAAAGGCGCGGCTTCGGCCGCGCCTTTTTCTTTTGATCTCCGTCAACGTGGCTTTGCCGGCGAAGAAGCGATGCTCGGATTCGGCCTCGATGTTGAAGACGCGGTGGGTGCCGGGGGCGGCGGAGACGGACTGGATGCGGGTGGTGCCGGAGCGGGTGGCCAGGTCTTCACCGACCCGGAGTTCGGAGGCGGGAATCCAGTCCTGCCGGGTGGCGGAGAAGAGGCGGTGCCGGTCCGTCAGGTGCAGCGGTTCGGACACCCCGGCCAGGCGCAGGTCCATGAGGGGAACCTACTCTAGCAGTCGGGACTGGGGTTTCTAAGAAAGACCAGATTGTTCCCAGCCGGAGGAGCAATGCGACAACCCTCATCGAAGAGTTTCAAGGCGCCCTCAGTAAACCTAAACTGCTTGTAAAAGCCCGCATCTTTGTTTAACAGACTAGCTATCCATACTCCTGCTGAGGTCCTTCGCTTGAGAATGTTTGCCACCTTCCGCCAGCGCTTGATCACCTGTTCTGAGGTGGATTGCGCGGACAGCCACGACTGCGACAATACTTGCTGATCCAATCTTCCCATCCATAGGAAAAGTCCATCTCGATTTGCGTCCAAGAATTGATTCCAGTTTTCGCAAGAGGTGACTGGAGGCTCGTGAAAAACCATAACTTGGCTCGCCTTTTGAAGTCTGGACACTTCCAAGTCAGCCTTGGACGAGGCGAGCTGGATCAAGAAGGGAGACAGCTCCATCGTAACGAGCGTCAAATCTAGACTAAGAAGCTCCCGCAAAAAGTCCGCTAATTCATGCGGTGTCGCGTAGAACTGAACGAGTAACTTGTGCATAGTCATCAGTCGTAACGAATAAAATCCATGTCAATACCGGCACGGCGAAGGTCATCCAGTGCGTCCTGTTCCCGTTTGAGGGGACTGCCGTCGGCCTTTGACCTGCCGACATTGACGCCTCTTAGTGATCCATCGGCACGTCTGATTAGCAAATCGGGTCTCCGTCCAGACTTCATGCCACCGCGAGTTGGGATAAGAACCTCTGGTAGCCGGCCGCCGCCGGCGAGTAAGGTCTCATCCTTGCCCAATTGCCCTTCAAGTTCCTCAATTTTCTCATTGTGTGGTCCACCTTGAAGTTTTGTTTTGGGTCCTCTCTTTGCACCCCCACACGGATTAGTGTTGTGGCTCAAGACTTCGGCCGAGCCGGCGAAGAAGCAATGCTCGGATTCGGCCTCGATGTTGAAGACGCGTTGGGTGCCGGGGGTGGCGGAGACGGACTGGATGCGGGCGGTGCCGGAGCGGGTGGCGAGGTCTTCGCCGGCCCGGAGGTCGGAGGCGGGAATCCAGTCCTGCCGCGTGGCGGAGAACAGGCGGTGCCGGTCGGTCAAGTGCAGCGGTTCGGAAACCCCGGCCAGCCGCAGGTCCATGAGGAAGGAGTTGTAGTGCGTGACGGTGGCCAGGACCACGCGGCCGGGGCCCGCCTTGATCGGCGGGCAGGGTTCCACCCGCACAACCTCGGCCCAGCCATGCAGGCCCATCTCCTCCAGGTCGAACCAGATGACGGCATCCTCGCCGCATTCGACCGCCTGCATCCATTCCACCGAGCGGAGCAGTTCGAGGTCGATGATGTCGGCCGACTGCTCCGGATTGGGCATCCGCAGGACGATCTTCCGCCAGGTGGCGGCATCGACCTCGGTGGTCTTGCAGGACTGAGGTTACTGAGTCCGATTGAGTCTCATGCGATGGAGTGACGGAGGTGGGGCAAAGCGCGGTGGTCCACGGGCTGCAACCTCTCGTCGCTCAAGGGCTGGGTTCGAAGGCGCGTCATGTTCCCGCGCGTCCTTCCCATCCGTTCACCTCGAGATGATATGCCCGCGCGCCACCTGGCCTTTGAAATCCTCGTAGGCCCCGCGGATACCCTCCTCCAGCTCGACTTGCGGTCGATAGCCCAGCGCGAAGAGCTTCGAACTGTCCATCAGCTTGCGCGGTGTGCCGTCGGGTTTGGTCGTGTCCCAGACAATCTCGCCTTCGAAGCCCACGACCTTCTTCACCAGTTCGGCCAACTGCTTGATCGACACTTCCTGGCCGGAACCGACGTTGATGTGTGCTTCCTCGCTGTAGCGTTCCATCAGGAAGACGCAGGCGCGTCCGAGGTCGTCGGAGTGCATGAACTCCCGCAGAGGCGAACCCGTGCCCCAGCAGGTCACGGAGGCCGCCTTGGATTCTTTTGCCTCATGGAAGCGCCGGATCAGGGCGGGGAGCACATGCGAGTTCTT
>JBBRDN010000085.1:0-16152 GCA_038203875.1 Verrucomicrobiota bacterium | reverse complement strand
CGCCGTAACACGCGGGAGTAGACGCCAGCACGACTTCGTTGCAAAAATGCTCATCAGACAAATGTCACCTTCAGGTCATCGGATGGAACTCCCTGTATGAAAGACCTCATGAAAACCGTGCTCATCGTGGACGATGATCCGGCCGTTTTAACCATCGCTTCCCAACGCCTCGGAGCGGAAGGCGTCCGAACGTTGACGGCCAACAACGGAGCGGACGGGTTACGGATGGTCAAAGAGCACCGGCCTGACGTGTTGGTCCTCGACCTGATGATGCCGAAGATGCACGGCTACACCCTCATTCAAGAGGTCCGGAACGACCCGGCCTTGGGCCACGTCCGCATTCTGGTGGCGTCGGCCAAAACGTATTCGTCGGATATCGAGCGAACCCGCCGGCTCGGGGCGGATCGATATTTGAGCAAGCCATTCGACCTGCAGGTATTCTGGGATACCGTCGCTGAACTTCTCGGGCAGACTCGGCCGCCTTTCACCGTTCGGTTCTGGGGAACGCGCGGTTCCATTGCGACGCCCGGGCCTGACACCAACAAGTATGGCGGCAACACCGCCTGCACCGAGGTGCGCTGCGGGGATCAGCTGTTGATTCTGGATGCCGGCACCGGAATTCGACGGCTGGGGTTGGCGCTGCTCAAGGAGTTTCAGGAGCGGCCCATCAAAGGGCACATTTTCGTCGGGCACACGCACTGGGATCACATCCAGGGATTCCCTTTCTTCGCACCTGGTTTCGCCTCCGAAAACGAGTTCACGATCTACAGCCTGCACGGGGCCGAAAAGCCTCTCCAGAAGCTGTTCCGGGGACAAATGGACAGCGACTACTTTCCGGTCTCGTTAAGCGAGATGAAGGCGACGTTGAAGTTTTGCGAGTTGGAAACGGACGTGCAGCTCGATGAGATCCGCGTGTCGTTTATCTTCCTGAATCATCCGGGCCTGGCCGTGGGTTTCCGCATCGAATTCTCGGGGCGGACGCTAGTCTACCTCAGTGACCACGAATCATTCGGACGATTGTCACCGCGGGGTCCCAGTCCGCATCCGTTGGACGTGGGGATCGAAGCCTTCGCCGCGAATGCGGATCTGCTGATCTGCGAGGCTCAATACACGGAGGAGGAATACGCGCATAAAAAAGGCTGGGGACACAGCACCTTCCTCGACGCCTTGGAGCGGGCCGCGAATGCGAAGGTCAAGCGCCTGGCCCTGTTCCATCACGATCCATCGCATGACGATGTGTTCCTCGATGGAATCCATGAGTTCTGCCAGAAGACGATGGCGGAACGGAACTACACGTTTTCATGCTTTCTGGCCCAGGAAGGATCATCGATCGAGCTTTGAGCGACGCATGCCATGATCAGCTCCTCAGATATTCTCAACGCCAAGATCCTGATCGTGGACGACAAGGAGGCCAATGTCCTTTTGCTCGGGCACATGCTCCGCAACGCCGGCTATACCTCTGTCGCGTCGACGACCGATCCATACCTGGCCTGCCCTCTTCACGAAAAAAACCGCTATGACTTGATCCTGCTCGATCTCCAGATGCCAGGCATGGACGGATTCGAGGTAATGAAAGGCCTGACTGAAATCGAAAAGGACAGCTACCTCCCGGTGCTGGTAATCACCGCACAACCGGAACACAAGCTGCGTGCGCTGAAAGCGGGCGCGAAGGATTTCGTGACCAAACCGTTCGAACTGGTCGAGGTCCAGGCCCGCGTCCACAACCTGCTCGAAGTCCGCCTGCTGCACCTCCGGATGAAGGGTCTCTACGATCGGATCGTGGCCGAGCAAAAGGTGTCCGAGCAACTTCTGCTCAATGTGCTGCCACCCGTCATCGCGCGGCGATTGAAGGCCGGTGAATCCCCCATTGCCGACGGGTTTCCCGATGTGACGGTTTTGTTTGCCGACCTGGTTGGATTCACCGAGCTATCCGCCCAAATACCCGCCAAACAGCTGGTCTCACTGTTGAATGACATCTTCTCAATCTTCGACCTGCTTGCTCAACGGCTCCGCCTGGAGAAGCTCAAGACCATCGGCGACGCGTATATGGCGGTGGCGGGGCTTCCGGAGGAGTGCAACGACCACGCCGATTCCGCCGCTGAAATGGCGCTGGGGATTCAGGAGGAGTTGGTCCGTTTCAATTCGGAAAACGGCACCAATTTCAAGGTCCGCGTCGGACTCCACACCGGACCGGTCGTGGCCGGAGTCATCGGTCGGACCAAGTTCAGCTACGACCTGTGGGGCGACACCGCCAATGTGGCTAGCCGGATGGAATCCCACGGGGTGGCCGGCGGTATTCAGGTGAGCGGCACCACGTATGAACGCCTCAAGCAAAAATACGCTTTCGAGGAGCGCGGCAGCATTTCGATCAAGGGCCATGGTGAAATGAAGACGTATCTGTTGTTCAGGAAATAGGGGACGCGTCCCGGTTTTGGGGACAGGTTTGGTCATGCAGAACGGATCGAACTGCATCGACGAGAAGAACACACCGAATGAGACGCCGCCCCGGAAGCGCTGCCGCCGTTCTTATGCCAGCGAGTCCAAGCGAGCCCCCTCGGGAATGCTCATGCTCAAGCAGGCCGGTGCCTCGGCCATCGCCCAGAACGAGCAAACGTGCGTCGCATTCGGGATGCCGCGCGAGGCCGTCAACTTTGGCGCCTCCAAGCAAACGCTTCGGCTTTCCCAGCGTCGCCGAGACGGTGAACCAGCAAGCCTGCCGGATCCCGCTGTCGTAGCGGCTGAAGCGTCAGGTCAACACGGCTTTCAATTCCGCCGACTTCCCGCGAATTGCCGCCCTCTTCTCCGGCGTCAGCCGTTCCAGATTCTTCAACTGCATCGCCATCCTTTGGTTTCGCTTCAGGAACGGTTCGTTCCGCAGCAGGAAATCCCAGTAGAGCGTAGTGAACGGACAGGCGTTTGGACCGACGGACTCCTCGGGCTTGAAGCGGCAGCCGTCGCAGTAGTTGCTCATCCGCTGGATGTATTTCCCGGTCGCCGCGTAGGGTTTGGACGCCATCAAACCTCCGTCGGCGTGCTGCGACATTCCCAGCGTGTTCGGCAGCTCCACCCACTCCACCGCGTCCACGTAGACCGCGAGATACCATTCGTGGATTTCCTTCGGCCGCACGCCGAGCAGCATGGCGAAAAGCCCCGTGACCATGAGGCGCTGGATGTGGTGGGCGTAGCCGTGCTCCAACGTCTGCGCGATCACATGGCGCAGACAGTTCATTTCGGTCTTGCCCGTCCAATAGAACGCCGGCAACGCCGCCTCGGCCTTCAGGACGTTCATCTCCACGTAGCCCGGCATCTGCCGCCAATAGATGCCGCGGACGAATTCACGCCAGCCGAGTATCTGCCGCACGAACCCTTCGACTGCGGCCAACGGTGCCCTGCCCTGCCGATACGCCAACTCGGCCGCGGCCACTGCCGTCCGCGGGTTGAGCAGCTTGAGGTTCAGCGACGAGGCTATCATCGAATGGTTCAGGAACGGAGCGCCCGTCCACATCGCGTCCTGAAAACGCCCGAACTCCGGCAGTCGGTTCGTGATGAAGTCGTCCAGCGCCGCCTGGGCCTGCTCCGGAGTGACGGGCCACCTGAAGTTTTTCAGGTCACCCGGATGGTCTTGGAACCGCCGCTTCACGAGGTCGATCACATCGAGCGTGAGCTCGTCAGGCGGGAAGCCAATGGGCTTTGGCGAAACTGCGGGGCCGTCGGAAGCAAAACTCTCCCGGTTGTCCGCGTCGTAGTTCCACTTGCCGCCCGCCGGTTCATCGCCGTCCATTAAAACACCAGTCTTGCGCCGGAGTTCGCGGTAGAAGAACTCCATTCGCAGGGTCTTCCGGCCATCGCAATGGGCGTCGAAGTCCGCCTTGGTGCCAAAGAAATGACGGTCGGTCCGGATTTCCAGTTCCAAACCCAGATCCTGCGCGGCCTTCTTCAACCCCTGTTCGACACCCCAGTCGCCGGTCTCAGTGAGGATGAGACGCACAGGTGAAAGCTGGACGCAGGTCCGGGCAAGCTCTCCCGCGAGGGAACCGCAATTCGCGACATCATCGAGCTCCGTGTAGCCGACATGCCAGCCTCGGCCCCGGAGTGCGTCACGGAAATGCCGCATCGCAGACAAGAAAAGGACCGTCCGAGCCTTGTGGGTCCAAACACGGGTGGATTCCTCGGCTGCTTCCGCCATCCAGACGCGGTCTAAGTTTGGTTCAAATCCATCGAACGCCGACGACTCGTTGTCCAACTGGTCACCGAGAACGATCACAAGATTCCGAACGCTTCTCGCGCGTGACGTCATCTGGATTCCACCGATCTTGGGCCGACGCCCAATCCTTCGATCAAGGCGCAGATTTTCCCGAGCGACACTTCGTCGGCTTCACCGCTGTGCATCGCAACCACCTTTCCGTCCGCTGCGACGACGTAGAGGTTGCACCGACGGCGGACCGCATTGAGGCGTTTGGACGTTTCACCCGACCAATCCAACAGAGTCGGTCGCGAATACTTCTCGCGGAATTTCGAACGGATCATTTCCCTCATACTCGACGGCACGGCGGAGACGTCCGCCACGGCCAAGAACGAGATCCGATCGCCGAATTTCGACACCAACGGACCAACCCAGCCATCGGTCTGCGCGGCACCGCGCTGGTCGGCCAACGTGATCACCAACGGCTTCGCAAAAGGAGCAGCCATTTTGAAGTCTGCGCCGAACTGGTCCTTGCCGACGAACTCACCCACCGCGGCTGGAGGGCGATTCGTCACCGCAACGGCCGTTTGAACAACCGGATGTTTCTGCCCAAAGACCGAGAGGGACAGAACCAGTGTAACTCCGAGAACCAAGACGGTCTTCATCCAACCTCCTGGCTGCTCGGCGCCATCGGCAACGGCGTGGCTGTCGCATTCGAGTCGGGAGAATATACGCGGCCACGCCATGTTTCGGATCGCCCGCGAAGTTTGCGAATGAACGCGGCCCACTGGATGAACAACAAGCCGGCGATCCCGAACGGATGCAACAGCGCGGCCCCGACCGGCTGTTTGAATCGCAGGGCCGCAATGACGCGAACAAGCAATGGAATCAGGGTCGCGCAGCACGCGAGAAGGGTCCAGCCCAAGGCTCCCTTCATCGCGATGAAAGCAATCAGCGCCCACGGTGCCACCTGACCGCCGAGCAACAGCACGGTGAACGGCCCGATAAGCTTAGGATGGCCCATGCCCTCGGTCGCGTTCTTGCCAAGCCCACGCCACACCTCGGCACCGGTCTGATACATCCGCACCCATGCCAGATCGGTGGCATCAAACAGGTCGGTTTTGAAACCATGCCTGCGAAACTGCGCAGGAAGCCTCAACCCGTCATGTAGCGTGGAGCGAATGGCGGCATGGCCGCCGGACGCCTCGTAGTCGGCCCGTTTCGCGATGAACAACTGTCCGCAGCCAGCGGCATACGCGGGATCGGTCGAACGCCTCATCCGGATCAGCGGGAGGAAACTGAGGAGGACAAAATGGATCAAGGGAATGAGAAGGCGTTCCGAGAAAGAGGCCGTCACCTGCCGAGGGACTCCGCTGCCGAGGCTGGCTCCTTCGGACTCCATGAACCGGACCATGCGACCGACGGATCGGCGCTCAAGCCGAACATCCGCGTCGAGAAAGATCAGCCAACCATGCGAGGCAAGCGTGCTGAGGACATGGCAGGCATGTTGTTTCCCGCACCACCCCGCAGGGAGCGGAGGCGCCCGATGGAGGCGAACCCGGGGATCACGTCGGGCAAAACCTGCCACGATCTCCGCAGTCTTGTCGGAGGAATGGTCATCGAGAACGACGACTTCAAGATCTGGATTCGGGTCGGCCAAGACAGATTCCAGAGCGGCCGCGATCGAGATTTCCTCGTTGCGGGCTGGGATGAGGACCGACACCGGTTTTATCATCCCCACAGCCTTCGGGCATCGCCGGTAGAGAACCAAGTTGAAGAGAAAGAGGCCGGCGGGGAACAAAGCCAGCACGGCCACGATGACGAGAAATGTGTTCATGGTTTCAGATCCCCGTGCTCCGCGATGAATCGCCGACCACGCGTCCAAGCCTTCAGCCTTCGCCACAGGTCATAAACACCTCCGATGCCGGATTCGGAACGCTGCAAAGGAATAAAGGCGTGGCCATTACCCCGCTGCACCTCGCGAGCCAACCGGTCTTGGGATTGGGTCAATGCTCCTTCGAGAAATGCGTTCCAGCCTTCAACCGAATCCACGGTGGGCGACACGTCGGACTTCCGAATCCACGGACCAAACCGAGCAGCCACCTCGGGTTTGCGTTCGATTCCAAAGGTGAAGTCGAAGGCCAGAGGAAGAAGGATCACATCGTTCGTCCGATGCACCAGATGTGCCAGACCGGGTTCAAAAGTAATGGGCCGCGAGCGTTGGTCGACGAATCGTCCCTGGGGCGTCAGCCAGAGCATCGAACCGCGCCGAGCGAGAACCGCCTCGCCTGTTCGAAGGAATTGGACGGCTCCACGCGGTGTCCCCTGCTCCACGCCGAAGAACCCCAGCTTCCGAAAGAACGCATACTTCTCAAGCGCCCGGGCATCGATGGGCGCATAGCAATTGCGTCGATCGAAAAAACGTTCCGCGATCATCAGGCAAAGCATCGGATCCCACCAACTCGCGTGGTTTACGAATACGATGACCGGAATACTCGCCGGTAAGACTGGGAGATTTTCGGCCAGCAGGCGGACTTGGCTGAAGTGTTTCCCCACATAACCGCGGGCATACCAACGGAACCAGCGCACGAGGAATCCGGAGATCACCGGCACGGAGGCACCCAGCGAGCGGCGGGCTTCGGATTTCGCCGACTGGTTTTTTCCCTGGGATGTCGTATGCCGAGTGACCATGGAATCACGCCATGCCGGCTAACGCAGGAGCCTCCGTGGGACGGTTGCTGCGATGTTCACCGGTCTTGGGAACCTTGCCGTCCTGGTCGAGGGTATCCGCCGCAATCCAGCCGGACATCATGACCATCGGCATGCCGGGCCCGGGGTGCGCCGCGCCACCCGCGAGATAGAGGCCCTGCAGATCGTTGCTGCGGTTGCCGGGCTTGAAAGCGCCGAAGAACCGTCCATGGCTGGCCAGTCCGTAGATCGCGCCGTTAAGCACCCGATAGCGGTCGTGGATGTCCTGCGGCGTGAGGGTGCGCTCCACCACGATCTGGTTTTCCAGATCTTTCATGTCCGCGGTGTCGGCCAGCTTCTTGAGGATCACCTGCCGATAATCGGGCAGCATCTTTTTCCAGTCGTGATGCGGCCGAAGGAACGGAGTGTGGACGAGAATGTAGAGCGCTTCGCCCCCGGCCGGTGCGACACCCGGCTCGGTGATCGACGGGGCGCACACGTAGGCGGTGGGATCGGGAGCCGGTTCACCCTTGCGGTAGATCGTCTCGAACTCCTCATGCGGATCGCGCGAGAAGACGAAGTTGTGGTGGAGAAGCTGCGGATAACGCCTCTTCAATCCGAGGTAGAGCACCACACCCGAGCAGGCTGGTTCATAGCTGCGGCGTTTCTCGAACTTCTTAGCAACCGGATCACCCTCCAGCAGCTCGCGGTGGGTGCGGACGGAGTCGCAATTGGAGACGACCGCCGACAAATGCACCACCTCGCCCGAGTCGGTCTCGACGCCGGTCGCTCGTCCGTTGTTGGTCAGGATGCGTTTGATGCCGGTTCCCGTGCGGAACTCGACGCCGAGCTCGGTCGCGAGCTTCGTAAGCGCGACGGGCACGGCCCGGGTTCCGCCCATCGGATACCACACGCCTTCATTCGTCTGCATGTGGGCGATGCCGCACAGCACCGCAGGCGAGGCGTCGGGCGCCGAGCCGACATATTGGGTGAAATGGTCGACCATCTGGGCAACGCGGGCATCGGGAATGTGCGACCGGAGCGTTTCCGACACCGTTCGGCCCATGCGCATCGTGAGCACGTCCTTGATGACTCCCGCACTGAAGGAGTTCTTCGGATCGATCATGTCCTTGATGCCGCCGATCGATTTCCAAAAGAAGTAACGTTGGGAGATGCTGTCGAGCTTCTTGGAAAGCTCCATGAAGCGCCGGTAGCCGATCGACGTTGCACCGGTCTTCGAGAACTGGTCGAGAATGCCGCCCATCGCGTCGGTGTCCTTCACAAGATCCAGCCGCGAGCCGTCGGTGAAGAACGAACGCCACTGGGGATCCAACTCCCGAAGGTCCATGTGGTCCTCCAACCGTCGGCCAGCTTCGGCGTAGATGCGTTTGAGCACCGTGGGCAGGGTCAGGATGGTCGGGCCCATGTCGAAGCGGAACCCCTGATCGGCGTGTTCAGCAGCCTTGCCTCCAAGCCAGGGGTTCTTCTCAAACAACACGATGGAGTAACCGCGCGCAGCGAGGGTGCATGCGGCTGCGAGACCACCGAGGCCGCTGCCGATGACTCCCACCTTTTCTTTCTTTGCCATGATCATACTTTTTTCCTCCGAGAGAGTTTCGAATCCGATCCGGGCTTCCCGCGGAGGCGACCCGCTGCGACAAGCTCAAGCAGCGCCTGAAAACGCCTCCGAGCGCCTTGGAGATGAAGCACGCGGATAAGTGCGGCGAAAAGCGCGGCATCGCCCCGCTGGGATGGATCAAAATGAGGCCGGAATGATCCGCGATGTTCGAGCAGCACCTTGGGACGGGTCATCTCGAGAAGGCCTTCGGCTCCGCGTGTCGTTCCGAAGCCGCTGCGTCCGGTTCCTCCAAACGGCGCCCGAGGATCGGCTGTCGGCGCGACGAGGTCGTTGACGGTCACGCATCCGGCCCGCAACGAGGACGCGATCTGACGCGCGCGACCCAGGTTCCGGCTGAACACTGAAGCACCGAGCTGATACTGGCAGGCGTTCGATTGGTCGATCGCCTCAACATCGTTTGCCACGCTCACAAGACTGATCACGGGGGCAAACACGTCTTCGTTCAGGAGGCGCATTTCATGTCGCGCATCCGCCACGACGACCGGCCCGGAGATGCTTCCGTCGGACCGGGATTGGCCACGGCAAAGGCGCGCGCCATCGGTGATCGCTTCGGCGAGCAGTCCTTTCAAGAGGCCCGCTGTCCGGCCGGTGATCTCGATGGGTTCGCCGGCAAGGGCCTTGACCAACCGCGTCTCGAAATCCTTCGCTATGGAGCGATGCACGAAGACCCGACGCGGTGAAATGCAGGTGGCCCCGTCGTTGAGTCGCAGCCCGAACACGACCGCTCGAACAGCAAGGTCGAGATCGGCGTCTTCGGCGACGACGACCGAATCGCACCCGGAAAGCTCCATGACAATCGGCGTCATCGACTTCGCGCACTCCGCGTAAACCGCACGACCCGTCTCGTGGGAACCAGTGAGGAAAACCTTGTCCACCTTGAGCGAAACAGCATCGACGGCGACGGACTTGTCGGACGGAAGAACTGTCAGAAGCCCGTCGGGCAATCCGGCCTGTTCGGCCAACTCGGTGAATGCGCGGACGGCCGCCTCGGCTCCGGGAGCAGGCTTCAGCAGAACTGAGTTGCCCGCCACCAGGGCCTGCAACGCCTGCACGGCCGGAAGAAAAAGCGGATAGTTCCCAGGCCCGATGACAAGGATCACGCCCAGCGGTTCCCGCCAAACAGATGTCACAACGCGCCGAAGCCAAATGGGCCTGCCGGAGCTTCCAGCGGTCTGAGGCGAAAGCAGCCAATAGGCGTTGGCCTCCAGAAATCGGCATGCTTCGGCGACTGGAAGCACCTCCGAAGACAATATCTCGGGAATCGGACGGATGCGGCTCTTGGCAGTTTCAGCCGCCAGCCAATCGCAGTTATCGGCAATCACCGCGCGCAGGTTGCGCACCCACTTCGTTCTCGCGGCCAGGGACGTTTTCGACCAAGCGACTTGGGCCCGTCTCGCGGCCGCGAGAGACGCTACCACTGAAGGACACGACAGGCCCGAATCAGCCTTGAGTGATCCGTGAGTGGCAAAACTTGACGATGCCTCAGGCATTGGGGGCAGTTTCCATTGTGAGCGGGCGGGAGGATTTGGGCGACGATGCACTGATCGACTCCGGGTTCAATCCGAGATCCTGGAGAAGAAGCCGCGAAGAAATCCGGGCCGACTCGAAGATGACCGGAAGCCCGCTCCCGGGATGGGTCCCGCCGCCCACCAAGTAGACGGATTCAAGATCCTCGAACCGGTTGCCCGGCCGCATGAGGAGCATCTGGTCCATGCTGTGGGCGAGGTTGAACGTCGCACCCATGTGGATCTGATACGTCTTGTCCCAGTCCACCGGCGTGATCATGCGCTCGTATCGGATCCGTTTGGTCAGGTCGCCGTAGCCCGCCTTGCGGACCTGCCGGAGGATGAGATCGCGGAAGCGGCCCTTTTCCGCGTCCCAATCCACGTTCGCGTGCTGATGGGTGACCGGTGCGAGGACGTAGAGACTGCTGCTCCCCTTCGGAGCCAGCGTCGGATCGGTCACCCCTGCGTTCTGCACGTAGAAGGACGGATCGGAACTGAGGATGTGCCGCGACTCGATGTCTTCCAGATTGCCCCGGTAGTCGTTCGAGATATGGATGGTGTGGTGCGGCAGGTCGAATTCACCGTCGACGCCGAGATAGAGCATGAACGTCGAGCAGGAGAACTTTTTCTTCGCCAGCTTTTCGTTGGTCCACTTTCGGCGCGCGGCGTTGGGCACGAGCTTGTGCATGGCGCGTGCGAAGTCGGCGTTCACCACGACGGCGTCGGCCTTGTAGGTGCCGACATCCGTCCGGATGCCCGTGGCCTTGCGGCCGGTCATGAGGATCTCTTCAACGCTCTCCCCGAGCTGGATCTGGACCCCCATCCGCTCCGCGACGCGCGCCATCGCCTTGGTGACGGCGGCGCATCCGCCGATCGGATGGAACACGCCGTATTCGTATTCGAGAAACGACAGGATCGAGAACAGGCTCGGACACCGGAACGGCGACATGCCGAGATACTTCGACTGGAAGCAGAATGCCAAACGGACGCGCGGGTCGCTGAAGAAACGACCGAGATAATCGTCGACCGACTTGGTCGGATGCAGAAACGGAAGAGCCTTCAGCAGCTTCGGATTGAGCAGGTCTTTCAGGCTGCCGAAAGGAGACTCAAGGATCGGTTCGAAAGACCGGAGCTTCTCCCGGTTCTCATCCATGAACTTTCGGAAACCTTGGGCGTCGGAGGGCGAGATCGAGGCGATCTGCTTCTCCATCTCGACCGGATTCGGCGTCGCATCGATCTGGCCGCCGGAACCGAACATGATCCGATATTGGGGATCGAGCCTGACCATCTCGACTTCGTTTCGGAGCGAAGCGCCTGCAGCGGCGAAAATCTCTTCGAGCACCCGTGGATACAGAAAGAAGGTGGGCCCCAGGTCGAATTTGAAGCCTTCCGCTTCGATCGACGACGTGCGGCCTCCGACAACCGGGAGACGTTCAATGATGCGGACACGAACGCCGGATGAGGCGAGCAGCATGGCCGCAGCGAGTCCGCCGGGGCCGGCTCCAATGATGATGACTTCTTTGCTCATGGATTGATTGGTTCAACGGGCCTGCACGGCCGCCAGTCCTCCGTCGACACCGAGACACTGGCCGGTGATCCAACCCTGCTCGGGGCGGAGAAGCCAATGCACTGCGGAAGCGACGTCCTCGGGAGTCCCGATGCGTCCAAGCGGGTGCATCTGGATCGAGGCTTTCAGACTAAGTTCATTCTCGGTGATGGCCTTCGTCAGCGGGGTGCGGACAAGCCCAGGGGCGACGCAGTTCACACGAACCCCGTAGCGGGCGTAGGTGGCTGCCGCCGATTGAGCCAAGGCAACCACCCCGCCTTTGGCCGCCGCGATGGCCTCGTGATTCACCATGCCGCGACGAGCGACGGCCGATGCCAGCAAAACGATCGATCCGCCCTGCTGCTTCTGCATCACGCGGACCGCAGCGCGGAGGATGTGAAACGAGCTTGTGAGGTTGGTCAAAATCGTCGACGCCCATTCGTCGTCCGATGTCAGATGAGCCGGCTTAAGCAGGATTGAGCCGATGCAATTGGCGACTGCATCGATTCGCCCGTGCTTGGAAGCAACGTCCGAGACTACACGGTCGACGTCCGCGGATTTGATCGCATCGGCTACCATGTATTCCGCACCCGTTTCCGCCGAGACGGATTGAAGACGCTGCTCGTCGCGCGAGACGATCACAACGGTGTCGCCCGCCTTCACAATCTGCGTGGCCAACGTAGAACCAATGCCGCCCGCACCTCCGAAAAGAATGGTTACCATGATGAATCGGGGTTGGATCGCATCATGTCACGCGGCCTGCTGAACGCCGTCCATCTTGTCGATCAGACGCCTGACCTTGGCCAAGGCGATGTTCTGGAGCTGCCGAATGCGTTCGCGGGTCACGCCGAACATCTGGCCGACTTCCTCCAATGTGCGCTCCCGCTCTCCGTTCAGGCCGAAACGCAGTCGCAGAATGGTCGCCTCGCGGGACGGAAGCGTCTCGACGAAATCGAGCATCATGTGCGTAACCGTCTTCCCTTCGAGCTGCTCGTAGGGATCGACGGAGTTTTCGTCCTCCACAATGTCGGAGAGCCGGGACGTGTCGTCATCACCCATAGGCGCATCGAGCGAAGCAGGCCTCACGGAAGCCTGCCGCATTTCAGCGACCCGCCATGCGGGGATGCCCATCTCGTGACCGAGCTCGGAATCCGACGGCTCACGGCCAAGTTCCTCCTGAAGCCGGGTGGCCACACGACGGATTTTGCAGAGCTTGTCAACGACATGGACCGGAAGCCGGATGGTCTTCGATTGGTTCGCGAGGGCGCGGCGGATGGACTGCTTGATCCACCAAGATCCATAGGTGGAAAGCTTGCCGCCTTTGGCCGGGTCGAACCGCTCGACCGCCTTCATCAACCCAATATTGCCCTCGTTGATCAGGTCAAGAAGCGGCAATCCGAGGTTGTCATACTCGCGGGAGATTTTGACGACCAACCTGAGATTGGCGCGGATCATGTGTTCGCGGGCCGATTCGTCGCCCTGCTTGATTCGCGCGGCCAGAACGATCTCCTGCTCGGGGGTCAGCAATGGCACCTCGCCGACGTGACGCATGTAAAGGGACAGGGTCGACTCGGCATCGTAGGAAGCCCTCAACTCCTCGCGTGACGCGACTCGCGGGATTACAGGGATATTGTCGATCAGGACCGCCCGCGAGGCTTCATCCGCACGGGTCGAAGCGCGAGCAACCAAGACAGGAGCGGGTGCCGACCCGGTTGCCTGGGTTGTTTTGGAAACCGCCGGCTTTCCCGTAGACCGGGTCGCCTTCACGGCTGAAGCAATTCCGCCTGAAAAAGAACGCACTGCGAGTCGCCCAGCTTTCCGGGCCAACGAAACCACTTTTGATCCCATTGATTTTCGACTCACAGGGAGGGGGCGCTGGGTTTTCTTGGATGCCTTGGTTTTGGAATCCCGGCTTAACGATTTCGTCATCATAATTAAGTGGCTTTGAGTTGAACCTAACAAGTTATGTCTAAGTTGTGTCTATTATGACGCGTCATGTCAAACATTTGTTCAAACAAGCACGATTAAATGGTTCCACTTTTCTTAACCCATTACGCACCAACATTTCTTTCTGGATCCGATCTATCTTTTTCGAATCATTTGACTCCTGAATCAAATGCTGTTTAATAAATGTCTAGTCTATCAGCCTATGCCCGAAGTTTTTCACTCCATCAAAGCCGTCGCTCAGCAAACCGGGCTTAGCACGCACGTCATCCGGGTTTGGGAAAAGCGCTACGGTGCCGTGAAACCGGTCCGGTCCGGCTCCAACCGCCGGGTCTACAGCTCATCCGAAGTCCAGCGCTTGGATCTACTGCACCGCGCCACCGGGTTGGGCCACTCAATCGGGAACATCGCGCGCCTCCCTCCCGAAAGTCTTGCCAAGCTTCTTGAAAACCACCCGATCACTGCGGGAGACGGGCCCACGGTCCGCACACTGACCGCCTCAGAAAAGAACGAACCAGACGGCACCAATGACACCCGACAGCTCGTGGAGTCCTGCATGGACCACATCCGGAACCTCGATCACTTGGCCCTGGAGAAGGTTCTGGCGACTGCGATGGTCTCGCTGGGCCACCAAGGAATGCTGCAAAAGCTTGTAGCGCCGCTGGCGTTCCAGATCGGCGAGGAATGGAGACTGGGGGACCTGAAGGTCGCGCATGAACACTTCGCCAGCGCGGTAATCCGGACATTTCTTTGGAGCGCTTCCCGTCCATTTTCCCCCTCCGACAGCTCGCCCAATCTCATCGTGGCGACCCCGGCCGGCCAGCATCACGAACTGGGCGCGGTAATGGTCGCAGCCGTGGCCCGCAACAGGGGCTGGCATGTCACCTATCTCGGGACCTGTCTGCCGGCCGCGGAAATCGCCGGTGCGGCAATCCAAAACGGATCCAAAGCCGTTCTCCTGAGCATTGTTTACCCGGAAGACGACGCCGATCTGCCGGCCGAACTGCGGAATCTGCGTAAGCTCCTCCCGAACGACGTCAAGATCCTCGTGGGTGGCCGCGCCACGGTCGGGTATGGCGGATGTTTGAACGAGATTGGCGCCGTCGTGATGGGTGATCTGCAGACACTGTATCCCTCGCTGGACGCGATCCGATCCCGTGGGCACTGACCTATGCGTGTCTTCCATCTCGAAGCGCAACTCTGGCTTCCCGTTCCGCGTGCCGACGTGTTCCCGTTCTTCGCCGATGCAGGAAATCTGGAGCAGATCACCCCGCCTTGGCTGAAATTCGAGATACTCACGCCCCGCCCCATCGCGATGAAGCCCGGTGCGCTCATCGACTACCGGATCAGTCTCCGCGGCCTTCCCATGCGCTGGCGCACGGAAATCTCCGTCTGGGCCCCGCCCTGCCGCTTCGTCGATCACCAGTTGCGCGGACCCTACCGGCAATGGGTGCATGAACACACCTTCGACGAACGCGATGGAGGAACACTCTGCACCGATCGTGTCGACTACGCCGTGCTCGGCGGCGCGTTGATCGAACGGCTGTTTGTCCGACGCGATGTCCGGCGGATCTTCGAACACCGGACAGCGGCCCTGCGGAAACACTTCCACATTTCAGACCAGTCGCAGCCCGCTTGGGTGAAGCCTGGGATCAGTTTCCGATAAACCGTTCACGGGCTTCAGGGCCGCTGCTTCACGCGGTAAAATTTCACCGCCGCATCATCCATTGGAACCGTCGCGCGCCACTGGCCCGGGGAGACTTCGCGAACAACCGCTCCGGTCGAAGACCAGATTCCGAGGTCGCCGGACGACTGGACTTCGTAGCTGACCCCGCTGGGAGCAGTCCAGGAGACCTGCACGTCGAGCTTTCCGCTCCCGACGGTCGTCGGAGCGGGACCACTGCTCGGCACTACCGTGATCGCCCCCATGTGGATGCCTGTGGGAACAGGAGGTGGGATGATTACGGGCGCATTTCCGACAACAGGCCTGCCGTTGTTGACGAAAGCCACGACCCGCACTGTGCCGGGGTTGGTCAGCAGGCCGTCCGGCGCAAGCAAGGTAAGCGTTGAGTTGATCGTGAGGACCACGGCGGCCGAATTGATCCGGAGTTCCCCGCCGATGTTGAACGGTCCGGAGAACGTCAGGTTCTTGTCGATGCGGATGACTCCGCCGGACGAATTGGCCACCGACGCCGAACCGCTGACGGAAGAGTTGCCATTGAAGACGGCGAACACGGTTCCGAAATCGACCGATCCCTGAAGCACGACCGAAGCACCCATGTTGAGCGTGCCAGTTCCGCCGAAGACAACGTTGGTCGAAAGCGTGTGGGAGCCAGCATTCAGGAAGACGACAGCGTTCGTCGCGATGAAGTTGGTCCCTCGGAAGACGCTGCCCTGGTCGAGTCGGACGGTTCCGCTGCGTTGCTCGAAGACACCGTTCTGGTTGAAGCGCATGTTCGAGTTGATCGAGTTGGCCAACCCCTTCGTGCCCGTGCCGCCGGACTTAGTGATCGTGCCCTCGTTGTTGATCACCCCGTCATACCACTCGGCGTCGTTCTGCCAAATCCACGTCGATCCGGCCCTGTTGTTCCACACGTTGTCCGTGTGCCGGATGTAGGCCGAGTCGCTCGTCCACGTCACCAGACCG
>JBBRDN010000084.1:0-16495 GCA_038203875.1 Verrucomicrobiota bacterium | reverse complement strand
TGTCCGGTTGGCCCGTACACTGTCCGTGGCCTGGGCCAATTTGTTGGGGTGCGTGGTGGGCCGCGTCGCGCTGCCACCCGCCCCACCGGAAAGAGTGCCCGGCTTGATTCCTCCGATGGTCGGCGCTGCCCTGATCATAATCTTCCCCGTTCCTCCTAGTCTGATTGGGACGAAGACCAAGCCGGAACGACCCAGTCGAAGGCAGGGACAATTTCCAGTCTGCTTTGTTTTGCTGAACCTTGACGCACCCAACCAGGCACCGGCTGGCGGCTTCTGTGGTGGCGCGGGCCTCCGGCCTGCTCTTTCCGGCGTCGCGCCGGAAAAGGTGGAGCGGGTTGGTTGCGGAGCGACGTTGTTCGTCCAGCCGGGGCGTCCGACCGACCGCGAGGGGGTAGCAACGGTTTGTGCGGCGGCTTGGTTTCAAGCGGAAGCCTCGAGCTGTGCCGGGTGCGACACCCGGCACGGCAGGCCGGAGGCCTGCGCTACCCGATCCTAGTCACCTCGTCCACGACAGCCTCCAGCGTTATCCGCCCGCGCCGGTTGGTTCCAAGGCGGGATTGCTTTGGGCAGGCAAGATACGTTGCCCTGTCGCGCCGGAAAAGGTGGAGAGGGTTGGTTGCGGAGCGACGTTTTTCGTCCAGGCGGGGCGTCCGACCGACCGCGAGGGGGTAGCAACGGTTTGTGCGGCGGCTTGGTTTCAAGCGGAAGCCTCGAGCTGTTCCGGGTGCGACACCCGGCACGGCAGGCCGGAGGCCTGCGCTACCCGATACTATTCACCTCGTCCACGACAGCCTCCAGCGTTATCCGCCCGCGCCGGTTGGTTCCAAGGCGGGATTGCTTTGGGCAGGCAAGATACGTTGCCCTAACTTGCTGCGGCCGCCTTGCGGCCCGTCTTCGACTTCACTCATTCCGGCTAAGAGACCAGTTTTGGACTCTACCCGAGGGCCCGGCGGTTGCAGGTTTTATCGTTCCCGCTAGCTTTTGCGCGCCATGACCCTGTCCGTTACCCGCACTGAAAACCTCCCGCGCTGGTTCGCCGCGAGCCGCCTCTATTACGGCTGGGTCATCGTCGTCCTTGCGTCCATCGCGATGGTGGGAACCTTGCCGGGGCGGACGCAGGGACTGGGGCTGATCACAGAGCCTCTCCTGCGCGAGTTGAAGATGGACCGAGTTTCGTTCGCGCAGCTCAACCTCTGGGCGACCTTGCTCGGTGCGCTCTGCTGTTACGCAGGCGGCCGCTTCATGGATCGACACGGTGCACGGACGGCCCTTCCCCTGGTCTGTGTGGTTCTGGGTGCGGCGGCTGTGCTCCTCACGGTCGCGGACTCCGCGGCCGTGGTCTTCATCGCGATCCTGCTCAGCCGCGCCTTTGGTCAAAGCGCCCTCTCCGTCGTCAGCATCTCGATGGTGGGGCAATGGTTCCGCCGCCGCCTGACGTCGGCGATGGCGACCTACACGGTGCTTCTCAGCATCGGCTTCATGATCGCCTTTCCCCTGATCGGCTGGGTCGTGCAGAACCACGGATGGAAGATGGCCTGGGCGGGTTTCGGCTGCTGGCTGATCCTGGGACTTGCGCCGTTGGCGTGGCTGCTCACGCGCCAATCACCCGAGTCCTGCGGTGTGGCGACCGACGGCGTGGCGGCGGTCGATCGCGATTCCGATCTTGTGGGTGCGGGGTTCGGCGAGGCCCTGCGTTCTCCGGCGTTCTGGGTCTTCGGGCTTTCGACCGCGGCCTACAACCTGGTGGCATCCGGCGTGGGCCTCTTCAACGAATCGATCCTCAACGAACGCGGCTTCGCGGCGGGGACGTTCTATCAGGCATTGGCGGTCACCGCGCTCACGTCGCTCGTGGGCAATTTCCTCGCCGGTTGGCTGGCCGACCGCTGGTCGCAGGGCCGCTTGATGGCCATCGCGATGCTGCTGCTCGGATTGGCGACGGCGGGCCTGCCGATGCTGACGACGCTTTCGCAGGTGTATGCCTGGGCGGCGGCGATGGGAGTCGCCGGCGGATTTGTCATGGTGATCTTCTTCGGCGTTTGGGCGCGGTTCTTCGGACGCAAGGAGCTCGGACGAATCCAGGGTGCGGCCCAAGCCCTGACCGTGCTCTCGTCGGCCGTTGGTCCGCTGCTGCTGGCGAAGTGCGTGACCGGCAGTGGCTCCTACGCCCCCGCGTTCCAGATCCTCGCCGTCTTGATGGCCGTCTTGGCCGCTGCATCGTTTTGGGTCAAGGAACCCTCCCTTGCCACCGGCTCTGGTTCTTCAGCTTGACGCCCCCCCCTGGGCCGAACGGGATTTCGCGTGAGCTCTCCGATCGTGATCGTGGGGTGGTCGAAGTAGATGGGCTGCAGCGAAGACAATTCCGACCTATTGGGGCCACAGCAGGTCGGCGAACGGGAGAGGCCGCTAGGCATCGGCTTTTGCCTTCTGCGCCATCGTGTTCTCAGCTCGCAGCAGGTCATGCAGCGTGACGAGGCCGAGAAGTCGGCCGGCACCTTCGTCGACCACCAGCACGATGTGGGTTTCGGATTCGATGAGGAGCAACTGCAGTTCGCCCACGGTTTTGGAGCGGAAGCAGGTGGTCGCGCGAGCGAGAACGGGTTGGCGGCGTTCCGAGATGGCGGCGTTGGCTTCGGCCCGGGTCAGGATTCCCTCCAGCCTCCCTGCGGCGACTACGGGGAACTGCGCATAGGGATGGGAATCAAGCACCGTTGTCAGAGCCGGGGCCGACAGATCGCCAATGGTGACGGGGCTGAAGTTCGCGATGGCCGACACCGGCAACTGCTGCCAGCTCTCTAGGTCGCGCGGAGGCCTGACGTGCTCCAGTTGGTGGCCGTCCTGCGCCAGAAGCGCGTCGTAGAAATTATCGCGATTCATCTTTCTGCTGATCGCCTGGCTGACCAAGGCCCCGAGCATCAAGGCCGGGACGAGGGCGAACTCGTGTGTCATTTCGAACACGATGAGGATTCCCGTAACCGGCGCGAACACCACGGAGCCCAGGCAGGCGCTCATTCCCACGACGGCCAGCGTGAGGGTGTCGGCCCGTGACACGTGCCATTGCAGGCCGACCAATCCTGCGATCAGCACGCCGACCATCCCGCCGAAGAAAAGGGTGGGTGAGAAAATGCCGCCACAGCCGCCGAATCCGTAGCAGGCGCAGGTGGCCGCAAACTTTGAGAGGAGCAAAATGCCGGCCAGCTGCCATCCAAGGTCTCCGGCCAGGGCGCTCGACAGATCATCATAGCCCAGGCTGAAGACACCCAGCCGCCCTGTCTTCCAGAACACCAAAGATCCAAGGCACCATGTGATGACAGCGCCAATGACCGGGATGAACATCAATGGAATCCTACGCTTGCCCCTGACTTTGGCGCGGAGTCCAAGGGAAAGCCTTTGGAAGTAGACGCCCACCAGGCTGGCGGTTGCCGCGACGAAGGGGATCAGCACGTAGCCGCTCCATGATGGCGGCTCGACTCCGGTCAGGGTGAAAGACGGCTGCTTGCCGATCGCCGCATGGACGACAAACGCACCGATGACCGAGGCCAGCAACACCGCGCCCAACAGTCGGCTGTTCAGATCGCCGATGATTTCCTCCAATACGAACGTGGTGGCGGCAAGAGGCGTGTTGAACGCCGCCGCAAGGCCTCCGGCGGCCCCGGCGGCCGCCGGCAAACGCCGAGCCTGTTTCGGTTCTCCCGCAAGGGCCGACAGGTTGGACCCGAGCGCTCCGGCCAACTGCACGCTCGGACCTTCACGGCCAAGGCTCGAGCCGCCGCCGATGCTGATGATTCCCGCGATGAACTTCACCCAGACGACCCGCCAGGGGACGAAACCGAAGTCTTTCCAGAACGCGAGCTTCAGCTGCGGTATCCCGCTTCCCGCGGCCTCTCGGCAGAACGAGTTCAGCAACCATCCGACGATCAGCGACGAACCCACCAGCAGGACGAAGCTTCCCGCGAAGAACTCGACGGAAGATTTATGGGACAGACGAACAAGACCCGTCTGGTAGACCCAGTTGATGCCGAGTTGAAAGGCGACCGCCGCCAAGCCGGCACCAAGGCCGTAGACACAGGTAGTCAGGATGCCGCGGGAGCGCGTCGGGATCCGTGCGAGAAGCTGTTGCATCAGCCCGGCAATGTTGAAAATGGCTTTGGTCATGGCTGATCGAACGGTTGGTTGACTATTGTCTGACCCAGAGGTCCGCGTAGATGAACTCGTGGTTGAACAAGCGACGCGTCCTGAGCCTGAGGCCGGCCGCTTCGAGAAACGAATCCGGAGGGGTGAGCGAGGCGGCCGCGAGTCCGGCTGCTATTCGGAAGAAGCCATACATCGCGGCCAGGATCCATCGGGCGCGCAGTCGGCGCCATCCTCGATCCGGCAACCGGAAGTCGGAGACGATCCAGGCGGCGTTGTCGTTCAGGCAGGCGGAGATCTTCGGGATCAGGCTCCGGAGCTGTTCTGGCCTGAAGCAGTCGAGGAAGAAATGGGTGGCGACGAGGTCGAAGTCCGACCTGTGCGGCCTCCATTCCATCGCGTCGACGTTGAGAAACTCGACGCGGCGGACGTCGACTCCACTGAGATCCAAGTTGTGGATGGCCTCCCTGATCATCCGGGGGCTGCGGTCCAAACAGGTCGCCTCCAGAGCGTGATTGGATTTCAGCAATGGAATGAGGAACCGTCCCGGGCCTTCGCCCAAAAGCAGCGCCCGGCGCGATCCGCCTGCGGCAGCAAGGAAGGTTTCGCGGCACCGTTGCAGGACCCTTCCTGCCAGGACCAGTTCCATTCCCCGATAGACCGGCGCCAAGGTGTCAAAGCTCATTGTGGAAGGTGGGTGTCCGGATTGACCGGCGGTGCCACCAGAGGCAGGACAAAATTCCTCCCGCGGCGTAGGCTATGACGTCCCGGTAGTCGGCGGTGCCGTGATGGAGCCAAAGCGGGCCGATGCCCTCGCAGATGATCGACCAGACCGTTAGGTGCATCATAATTTCTCCCCATGTAGGTGGGAGGTCGTGGTCACGGAGTCGAAACTTCCTCTGGAGCCAGAGGACTACAGGAAGGGCTGCCGGGATGAGGAGCAGATCGTTGAAATGGTCGCGAAGGAACCCGGTTGAAACGTGTGGCTTGAAGAGCCACCGGTTGACTGCATAGCCGGAGATCGAGGCGAGGCTGAGCCCGTCGAGAACGTATCTGAACCGTCTCACAGCAACGCCCACAGCACGAATCCCGAACCCGTCGCCAGAAGCAGCTTTAGGATCACAATCATGGGAGAACGCTATTCCCGAAGTTGACGGAGCCCAAGTCTGGTTTTTCGGGCCGGATGGGTTCCGAACGGTTTCGAAGAAAGGGCGGATATGCCGGTCTTTTTGGTGATCCTTGCTTTCAAAGTCAGTCTGCTTTTGATGGGCTTTGCACATGTCTAAGCGAACGTTGATGGGCGCCTTGGCGATCGGAGCCATGATTCTCGCAGGGAATATGCGAGCTGCGGACGCAGCGGCCGGCCGGACTTATTGGGTCCAGCTGGTTCGAGGCACCGACGACAAGAACCCGCCGACCGCTGGATGCAAACCGATCGGACCGAAAGTGGCCAAGGTCTTCCTCCCTGTCTTCAATTGGAGCCATTATTGGGAAATGTCCCGCCAGGAAACGGTAGTCGAGGTTGGCTCGAAAGCGGTTGTGCAGCTCAGTCCGCAACGTTCTGTGGAGATTGACCTGACCGATCCCAAAAAACGTAAGGTCACGGCTTTCGAGGGGACCAAGCCCGTCTACAAGGTCACCGATCCCGTAGGAAACGCGATGACGATCATCGGCGGTGAACGGAGCACCAACAGCTCATGGTTCATTGTGGTCCGCCGCGACAAGCCGATCGGTTGAATCGCGGGCATTTGGGGATTTACGGACCGGTAGGAGCGGCGGCGCTGGAATCGCGATGGCCTCTTCCGTCAATCGGCAGGTTTCGGTCGTCTGGCGCCAAACCCACACAATGGCGAAGCGGATGCCCGCCATCGTAAGGGCGGCGATCGGTCCGAGGATAAAATCTGTCACTGTCAGAACGACCGCCGCGACCAATAGCAGCGCGCCGACGACCAATTCGGTGGCCATCGATCGGAACTGCTTGGGCACGACCGCGCCGATGAACTTGTTGGTCCGCACGAAGGGCGAACGGTGGTCCCACAGGCACTTGACCCAGCTTAGGCCGAAGATCCAGCCAAGCCCGAGGTGCGACAGGAAGGCGAGGCAGATCGCCCCGATCCGGTGCCCTTCGCGCCTCAGTCCGTAGAACATGGTGGCGAAGCGAAGTGCCAGGTAGGTCATCAGCGTGAAGCCGGACAGGACAAGGAGGTAGTGCTGGAGCGGCGTGATGTGGTCCGTCAACGCCAGGGGAGTCAGGACCAGAAGCGAGAGGCACGGCAACAGGTTGAAGTTGAACCAGGCCGTCATGTGGGCGAAGAACCCGAGCTTCTGCTTCCAGCCAAGCTCGCGTCCGAAGAGCAGGCGTTTCCAGTTCGACTTCAGGATCTGTGCGTTGCCGAAGGCCCAGCGCCAGCGCTGCTTCTTCAAGCCTTCGAGGTCGTAGGGCATCAAACCGGTGCCGATGTTCTCGTTCGCGTAGACGGCGCGATAGCCCTGCACGTTCATGCGGAACCCCAGCTCGGCGTCTTCGGTGATGGTCGTTGTATCGAAGCCGCCGATCGATTCCAGCGCGCGGACGTTGATCAGCGTGAGCGTGCCGGTGGACGGCACGCAGTTGAGTCGGTTCGCCATGTTCATGTAGCTGGCGAAGAAGTGCCGGAAGTCGAGCGCGAGTCCAAGGTTCGAGCGGCTGATGTTCCGGTAGTGCTGCGGGAACTGCACCAGCCCGACGGTGTCGTCGGTGACATGCCGCAACGCGCGGCACAGGCAGTTCCGGTCCACCTGGTAGTCGGCATCGACGACGAAGATGAAGCCGGCGGCAGGGTTCATGAATTGCCTGGCCCAGTTCATCGCGCCCGCCTTGAAGCCGGTCATGTTCTCGACGTGCAGGAAGCGGAAACGCGGCCCTAGTTTCTCGCAGAAGGCCTCAACCGGCCGCCAGAGCGTTTCGTCGGTCGTGTTGTTGTCGATGACGAGGACCTCGAAGTTCTTCCAGCGAACGCGCGCGAGTCTCTTCAGGGTGTCGATGAGGACCTCGGGCGGTTCGTTGTGCGCCGGAACATGGATGGAGACGAAAGGTTCGTCGTCCGTCAGCGGCCGTGTCGCGGGACGCACCCACGGCAGTCGGGTGAGCACGGTCTGGAGCCCCAGGGTGAGGCAGTGGACGAGGAAGTTGGCCCCGAGCAGCACGGCATGGACTACTGGAAACAGTAGCAGCGTGGCCAGCGCGGCGACAGCGGCGAGGGAGAGGACGATTCTCCGGAACATATGGATCCTTTCGGCTAAGGTTTTGGTCCTGTGAAGCACCCTGTTGGACAATCACCATCCGGCGGTCCCGCGCTTCCCATCCGGCAGGCTTTCCCGAAAACGACGAGGCCGACCGAGCGGAGGGAAAGTAGCATCCTTTCAACGGGCGGGGCCAACGTTTCTTTCCCTCGGCGGAACTTATTTTCGCGTAACAAATGTCCGAGAATTTTGTCACGCCGCCGCATTGCGCGACTCCAGCGCGCGGAAGAGCCGCAGCGTCGCGTAATCGATGCGTCCTCCAAGCACGGAATGGGCTCCACTGAGCGTCTGCCAACCGGCCTTGTCGAACGCGGCGCGCATCTCGGCCGCCTGCCCGGATGTGAAGAGCTTGGTCGTGTCCAGTTCTTCCCCGGCTTCGATGGCGGAGGCGAGGTGCTGCGAGACCGTTCCTTCGGTGATGCCACGCGCACGGGCCACACCGGGAACATCGAGGCCGGTGCTGAACGCTCTCAGGGAATCGCGCACGGTGTCGGTCATGAGTTCACCGCGTGACTTGGTCGGACGAACCGGTGCGGACACTTCGTTGAACGAGTCGGAGAAGAGCTGCTTCGGTTGGACGCGGAGATGCGCCTCCACCTCGGCGATGAACTGTGCGCCGTAGGCTTTGGCCTTTGTTTCGCCCACGCCGGAGATGCGGCGGAAGTCGGCCGCGTTCTGCGGATACTGCCGCGCCATGAGGCGGAGCGAAGTGTCGCCGAAGACGATGTAGGGAGGCACTCCGGCCGCATCGGCCAGTTCCTTGCGGAGACGGCGGAGCTTTTCGAAGAGCAGTTCGTCGCAGGTGATTTCGCCGGCCTTGTCGGAGCGGGATTTCGCCGCGGCCATCGGGCGGGTCAGCGTGATCCTCCGGCGGTCCTTCAGCGCGGCGACGCCTTCGTGCGTGATCTCCAGAGTGGGGAATTGTCCCGCGCTTTGGCCGACCAGTCCAAGGCGCATCAACTCGCGGCCGATGGTGCCCCATTCGTTGCGCGTATGTTCCTTGCCGATGCCATAGGTGCTGAGTTCGTGGTGGCCCGATTGCCGCACGCGCTCCGTTTCGCCTCCGGTGAGCACGGCGATGACGTGGTTCAGTCCGCATCCGTATCCGCTCCTCTGCCGGATGCGGACGATGCAGCTGAGAAGCTTCTGCGCGGCGATCGTGCCGTCGAAGCTCTGGCGCGGCGCGAGGCAGTTGTCGCAGCCGCCGCAGTTCGCTTCGGGGAATTCCTCGCCGAAATAGTCGAGCAGCATGACGCGGCGGCATTCGGCGCACTCCGCGTAGTGGACCATCGTCTGCAGCTGATCGCGGGCTATGCGTTGCTCTTCCGGATCGGGCTTCTCGTCGATGAAGCGCTGTTGTTTGACCACGTCGCCGGGGCTGAAGAGCAGGAGGCAATCTGCCGGAAGCCCGTCCCGTCCGGCGCGTCCCGTCTCCTGGTAGTAGCCCTCGATGTTCTTCGGCAGGTCGTAGTGGATGACGTAGCGGACGTTGGGTTTGTTGATGCCCATGCCGAACGCGACCGTCGCACAGACGACGCGCGCTTCGTCGCGGAGAAACTGTTCCTGATGCCTGCTGCGGTCCTCCTTTGAGAGTCCGGCGTGATATGGCACGGCGCGGATGTTGTCCTCGGCGAGCTTGTTCGCGAGGGACTCCGTGCCGGCGCGGCTGGCGCAATAGATGATCCCGCAGTCCTTCTTCCGTTCGCGGATGAACTCCAGCACCTGTTGGTAGCCCGCCGACTTGGGCGCGACACGGTAACCGAGGTTGGGGCGGTTGAAGCTGGCGACGTAGACCGACGGATCCGCGAACTGGAGTTGGGAAACGATGTCCTCGCGCACGCGGCCGGTGGCCGTCGCGGTCAGGGCCATGAACGGCACGCCGGTGATCTTCGAACGCAGTTCCCGGATCTGACGGTATTCGGGACGGAAATCGTGGCCCCATTCGCTGATGCAATGGGCCTCGTCGACCGCGACGCAGGCCACGCCCCAGCGGTTCAGGTCGTCGATCATCGAGCCGAGCATGAGGCGCTCGGGCGCGAGGTAGAGGAGCTTGAACTCGCCGCGGTTCAACCCGCGCCAACGTTCGCTGCGTTCCGCATCGGACAACGAGGAGTTGAGGAACGTCGCGGCCACGCCGCTGGCTTTCAGCGAATCGACCTGGTCCTTCATCAAGGCGATGAGGGGCGAGATGACGACGGTGAGGCCGGACCGGACGAGGGCGGGAAGCTGGAAGCAGAGCGACTTGCCGCCGCCGGTCGGCAGCAGGGCGAAGACGTCCTTGCCCGCGAGCGAGTCGCGGATGATGTCCTCCTGCAACGGCCGGAACGCCGTGTAGCCGAAGACCTCCTTGAGCGGAGTCAGGAGGTCATGCTGCGGAATGGCATCAGCGGACGGCACGCGGAGATTCTAGCGGCTGGGAAACAGGGAGGGAAGGAGGGGAATGACCGATGATCTGCGCGACGGGCAACGAACGTGGGCATTCCACGAGACATCCGAACGGCATGAGCCTTTGGGAGGCTAACGCCCCAAGCTCAGCGACTCGGCCCACGGGAGGCGTGGATTGCAACCGCGACGCGATGGCCGAGTTGAATGCCGTGAAGGGTTGAGGAACCTTGGCCGACTGGGCCAAGTTACCCTGATTGTCTCAACTGTGGTGTCTCCTACTCGCTAAATCCGTGCTGCCGCCGAAACGCGACCCAATTCATGTTTTCTGGTCCTTTGGCAGTGTTACAGCTCTTGCACAAGGGCTGGATGTTCGTGATGGCCTCTGTGCCTCTCTGGTCAATGGGCATAATGTGGTCACGCTCCAAGCTGACCGGGCGACAACCACAGCGAACGCATCGAAATCCAAACTCGGAGCAGAGCGCCAACCACTCCCCCCCGGTGAATCTGCCACCCTCCTGAGCCAATCGTCGTCTCAACTGCCGCAATATTCTGTTCTTGATGTGCCGGCCGCCGCGCTGGTGCTCGACGCCAAACAGCCACTCGCGTGCTTCATCAGAGCCGGCTTGATAGGGACAATCGCGCATCGGCTTGTGATAGATTTCGTGGTCCAATGCCGCTGCAATCCCAGACTCATACGCATCAAGTCTCTGTTGAGCGGTTAATGGCATGACGTGTGAAGCGGCTCAACATTGGTTTGAGCTGCGGTGCGGACTATCTCGGCCCATGGCAGCCTACTTTGGATCTCTTGCCATTGATCTTGAACGTCCCGCGTCGTTTGGACACCTAGAAACGGCCGCAGATCGAGGGCGGGCCACTTCTCGTTGGAAGCTCGAAACTTTCGGAGGCCGACTTGAATGGCCGCTGTGGCCGGGAGGATTAAGAGAAGCGCAGCGGCGGCTCGGCGGGAGCCTTCGCCCTACCAGCAGCGGGAGTTCCGGTGCGTAAAGGCCGATTGGCCTTTGGCCTTCGGGCTTCGTCCTTCCGCCGGTTTTAGGCGGTTTCGCCGTCAAAGGGGGCCAGCTCGGCGGCGGTCTTTTCCCATTCGGCGGTGGCGACGGGGAGGCGGTCCTGGAGTTCGGCGAGTTCGCGGTTGAGCGCGGTGGCGTTGCCGCCCTTGGAGTAGCTGTCGGGCTTTTCCAGTTCAGCCACGATCGCCTTCTGCCGGGCTTCCAGCTTGTGGATCTCAGCCTCGAGCTGCTTCACGCGGCTCTGGAGTTCGCGCTTCTGTTTGGCGCGGGCTTCGCGGTTTTCGGTTTCGAGGCGTTTGGCTTCCTTGCGGTCGGCCGGCGGTAGAACGGGCGCGGAATCACGCCGCCCGCTGCTGGGCTGGATGACCTTGTCGCCGGCGGTGAGGCCGGCGCGTTCGGTCTGCGCGGTCTTGTCGAGGTAGTATTGGTAGTCGCCGGGATAGCGGGTGAGCTTGCCGCCACGGACGTGGATGACCTGGTTGGCGAGGGCGCGGATGAAGTGGACGTCGTGGCTGATGAAGACAAGCGTGCCCTGGTATTGCTTCAGCGCGCCGACGAGGGCGTCGATGCTGGGCATGTCCAGGTGGGTGGTGGGCTCGTCCATCAGGAGGAAGTTGGGCGGATCGAGCAGGAGTTTGACGAGGGCCAGGCGGCTCTTCTCGCCGCCGCTGAGGACCTTGACCTTCTTGAAGACGTCGTCCCCGCGGAAGAGGAAGCTGCCGAGGATGGTGCGGACGGCCTGTTCCGTGACGCGCTGCGGGGTGTCGAGGGCCTCGTCGAGCACGGTCCGCGAGGCGTCGAGCATGTCGAGGCGGTATTGGGCGTAGTAGCCGACGCGGACGTTGTGGCCGAGTTCGCGCGTGCCCGACTGGGCCGTGATGGCTCCGGCGAGGAGCTTGAGCAGGGTGGATTTTCCGGCGCCGTTCGGTCCGACGAGCACGACGCGTTCACCGCGTTCGATGCGGATTTCGATGCCGTCGTAGATGCGGTTGGTGCCGTAGGCGAAATGGATGTCGTCGAGCGTGATGACCTTCTGCCCGCTGCGCTGGGGCTGGGGGAACGTCATGGCCATGGTGGGGCCGTTGTTCTCGGGGATGTCGGTCATCTCCTCGCGGATGCGCTCGATCTGCTTGAGCTTGCTCTGGGCCTGGGTGGCCTTGGTGTTCTTCGCGCCGAAGCGGTCGACGAATTCCTGGAGCTGGTCGATGCGGCGCTGCTGGGACTTCTGGGTGGCGAGGGCGGTTTGTTCGTTGGCCGCGCATTGAACAAGGTAGGAATCGTAGTTGCCGGTGTAGCGGTTCAGCTTGGAACGGCGGATCTCGACCGTGTGGGTGCAGAGGCGGTTGAGGAATTCGCGGTCATGGGAAATGACCATGAGCGCGCCGGGATAGTAGAGGAGATAGTCCTGGAACCAGATGAGCGTCTCCAGATCGAGATGGTTCGTGGGCTCATCGAGCATCAGCAGGTCCGGCTCGTCGGCGAGCAACCGTGCGAGATGCGCGCGCATGACCCAACCGCCGGAGAGTTCCTTGCTCGGGCGGTCGTAGTCGGATTCGCGGAAGGACAGGCCGGCTAGGATGCGTTTGGCCTTCGCGAGCATCTGTCCGTCGACCATGTGGTGTTCGTCGTGGCCCGAGCCGGGCAGGACGCCGGTGGCGACTTCGAGAACTGTCTCGTCACCCGCCGGCGCGGTCTCCTGCGGAAGGAATCCAACCCTCGTGCCGCGGATGACGGCGATGTCGCCATCGTCGGGCGATTCATGGCCGAGGAGGATCTTGATCAGCGTCGTCTTGCCCGCACCGTTCGGCCCGACCAGTCCGATCCGCTCACCCTCGGTGATCGAGAGCGAGGCTTCTTCAAACAAGGTTCTGCCACCCAAAGTTTTTGATAATCCGGAAAACGTCAGCATTTCTGAAAGTAAGACTAGAGGACGGGGAAGTCCTTCAGCCAGCTTAAGGTTGCGGGCTTTGAACCGTCCCTGAATTCAGCGGGCCGGATTTTGCATTCCACTTTGGGAGAAACATCCCGGTTGTCTTCCGATAGCGCTGGTAGTCTTCGCTGAAAGAGTTGGCGACATCGCGCTCCTCCGCGAAAGCCAGCCGCCAGTAGACCCAGAGCAGGATGGGAAACATGACGAGGGTGGGCAGCGTCGGCCAGTTGACCAGGCTGCCGACGAGGAAGAGGAAGAAGCCGGTGTATTGGGGATGGCGGATGCGGCGGTAGAGCCCTTCGCGGACGAGGCCTCCTTTGGCTCGGTGGACCTGCCGCCAGCCGAGCAGGGCGATGAGACCACCGAGAGCGACCAGGGCATTGCCGACAAACGTCAGGACGACGGCTCCGGTTTCGTCCCAGCCGAGAAGATACGCCCACGCATGGCCGTGGAAATGGTCGCTGGCGAAGTCGGTCTTTCCGGTGAGCCACGCGAGTCCATACATCGTGATCGGCAGGCCATACATCTCCGCATAGAGGGCAACGATGAAGGCCTGGGCGAGTCCGAGCGAACGCCACTCCGTCCTGGTCCGTGGCCGGAGCACGCCGTAGACGAAACCGCCTGCGAGAAGCAGGTGGAACGCAACGAGCCACCAATTGTGGTAGTCGATCCGGAAGACGTCGGAGAGTCGATCAAGCATGGCGGACTGTAGAGGATGTCCGCTTAAAACAAAAACGCCGCCGGGATTTCCGGCGGCGTTGTGGATTCCAGCAGAGGAAGCTTACCAACTCACGGCGGACTTTTTGCCCTGCTTGCTGATCGTTTTCTCTTCTTCCCAAACGGCGAGGCCGTCGCTGCTGGCAAGGGACATCTGGAACACGTAGGTGGACTCGCGGAGGTTCCCCTGCGCGGCGCGGTTCTCGATGATCTTGCCGGAGAGCGTGTAGTCGGGGCGTGCGGCGATCTTCTTGTTGCCGAGCAATTCCTGCTCACGCTTTGCTTCGGCCGCGAGCGGGTCTTCGGCTCCGCCCAGGCCGGCGGTGATGTCGGCCACGACCTTGCCGGTGCCGAGGAGGGCGATGCGGATCTTCTTCACGATCATGTCGGTGTCGATCTGGGTGCCGGTGCTGTTGACGATCCGGCTGATCGCGAGGATCGATTTGCCGTCGGGGCCGGAGGACTTGAGCCTGCCGGGGTTGACCTGCTTTTCGATCAGGGAATTGATCATGGTCTCGGAGGCCATGTTCCAGTCCTGGATGTTGATCTGGCCCACGTTGCTGAGGGTGCGGTTGCCGGACGGATCGACGTAGGTGGCCTGCGGCGACGAGGCGCATCCGGCAAACAGCGCCGCACAGGAGGCGGCCACGAGGGAGGTGGAGAGGATACGGTTCATGGAATTCGTTTCGATTCGGTTACTTGGCGTTTTCGTAGAGCTTCAGGCGGAAATCCTTGGCGGCGGGACTGGGCGCGATGCCGCTGATGAACATCGTTTCCTTGCCTTCGATTTGGCGGGTGACGGCCACTGCGGTCGGCCCTTCGACCAGATTGCCGCTCAGGTCGAACCACTCCCACTTGTAGCTGAATCGATGGAGGCTCCGGGTGTTGTTCTGGAGTTCGGCCTGCACCTTGAGGAATCCGCCGGGTCCTTCAGTGGCGTTGATGCCGAGGATCTGCACCTTGCGGGACAGAGAGGAGTCGGTGATGACCCGCTTCTCGGCCACCATGTTGCGCTGGTAGCCGGGTTGGGCGGTTTCGGTGCTGTTGACGGTGTTGCACCCGGTGCCGGCGAGGCCGATGACGGCCGCGCAGAGGACGACGGGAAGGAGTTGGATCTTCATTTCAGCTTGATGACGTTGACCACAAGCGGAGTGCCGGGGCCGACGGATTTGACGAGGACTAGACTCGTCGAATTCGGTTCCACCGCAACCCCGGTTTTCTGGCCGTTGGAGGCCGCGATATCGAGTTTGCTGTCGGACGGAGTGGGGAAGGAGCAATACTGGAATTCCTTGGGAAGAGTGGTCCAGGTGCGCGTGTCGGCGATGTTGACCGCTGCCTGGGTGGCGGCGGTCGCGACCTTGGAGAGGAGCCCGGCGATGGCGCCGCCGGAATCTTCGGCCGCCTTGTTCACGAAGTAGGAGGCGGTGGCCTTGATCGTGGTGGAGAGAAGGGTCTTGGTGATGATGGAAGGCAGCTCGTCCTTGAAGGCCTGTCCGATCACCCCGTCCATGCTGGCGAGTTGCGTGGTGGTTTCGGTTGCGCCACCGGCGGTCACGTTGAGGGCGGGGACGAAGCCAGAATCAAAAACCAGCCTCGGGAATGCCGCTCCGACGTAGGGCACACGGCCGGAGCCGATGAAGAACACGGGAATGTCGAGGCGGAATTGGTCGCGCGACGGGGCGCTGCCGGTTTCGAAGATTACGTAGCTCCGGGGAGCCACGGGTTCGCCGTTGGCGGCCTTCTCGGCCACTGCGAGGTCGGCGTTGATGTATTTGTTCCCGCCCGAAAGGCCCTTAACGCGTTCGAAGGACTTGCGGGCGCGTTCGAGGTCGCTGCCGCCGGTTGCGAACGTGAGGAAATAGACGCCGTCGAGGTAGACGGGGAAGGGATTCACGTAGTCGGCGTAGGCCTTGAGCGTGTCGAGCGGCGCGTAGTTGTCCTTGAGGAGCCCGCCGACCTTGGGATCGGACTTGGCCTGTTCGACGCTTCGGCTTTCGTTCCTCTTCTCCGCGCCCGCTTTCCGGATTTCCTCCTCGTCCTTCTCGATACGCTTCTTGTTGTTCTCCACCGCGTCCTGCTGCCGCTGGAACGCGCGGATGATTTCGGGGCGCGCCTTGTCGGACTGGCCGAGGTGGAGGTAGTTCAGCGCCTTGTAGGTGTTGACCATGACCTTGTCGTAGTCGCGGCCGGTGTAGGGGAGGTTCGCCTGGTTGGAGAGGATCGCGCCGGTTTCGTTGGCGACGCTGGTCTTGGCCCTCTCTTCGTAGGCGTTGATCACATCGTCCGCCTGTTGGAAGGCCTCGATGCTTTCAGGAATCTTGCCGGCCGCACGCAGGGCCGTGGCCTGTTCGAGGCGGTAGATGAGGCCGTCCTTGCCGTCCTTGGCCTTGTCGGCCTTCTGGGTGAAGTCGGCGGCGGCGGCGGCGTAGTTGCCGCTCTTCCAGATGTTTTTCGTCTCCGCGGTCTTCTGCTCATAGGTCTGGCAGCCGGTCAAGGCGGCGGCCGCAATGGCAAGTGCGGCGAGACGCATTGGGTGCGTGGGGATTCTCATCGGGGTTGGGATTTGGGTTTTCGGACGGAAGAGCGGCCCGGCATCGGGTGGAAGACTTACTTGCGGACGATGGCGCCCTCGGCGGTGCTGCGATCCTCGAGGGCGTCGCCCAGAAGCGGGTCCAGGTTCGCGCCTTTGCCTTCCTTCGCGATTGCATCCGTCACGACTTGGCGGCTCAGAAGAGTCAATCCTTTGCCTGCGGCGCGGCTGAGAAGGAGGTGTTCGAGTAGCATCGCCTGCTTCTTGTATTGTTCGCCCGCGCGGTTTTCGACGAGGAGAGTGGCTTTGTGAACGGGCGCCGCGGCCTCTGCGGCGGCCGCACGGTAGGCGCCGGTTATGAGTGCGGTGGCGATCGAGAGGAGAAGGGTGATCCTGGAAACGGGATTGGCCTGAGATGTCATGGCGTTAGGACGGGCAGTGCATCGAACGCATCCAAAGCAGTCTTGAGCCGCTCCGTCGGGAGGTGACTTAATG
>JBBRDN010000083.1:0-16967 GCA_038203875.1 Verrucomicrobiota bacterium | reverse complement strand
TCGGGCCATGGGAGCGGCGGCGGGATCGTCGCAACATTTCTGCGGCCCAATGGCCAAGCAGCAACGCATGGCCGTATTGACCGGTGCAGCCATTGTAGCAGCCGGATCCCCGTGGTGGCCGCTGCTGAACTGGGCGTTGCCGATCGTGCTTGGAATCGTCGCGGCCGGAAGCGTGATCACGGTCTTCCGGCGCACTTCCCGGATCATCCACGAACTGGAGTCCAGATGACCGGCACGCTTCTCACGATTGCCGTCCGTGTTCTCTGCGGAGCCCAGGCTCACTGGCAGGGTGCCGCACCCGATCCACGTCCGCGCATCTACTTCGCCAACCACACGAGCAACCTCGACGCGCTCGTCATCTGGGCGACCTTGCCACGGGAACTGCGGGCGCTGACCCGACCAGTGGCGGCGCGGGACTATTGGCAGAAGGGGCCGGTTCGCCGACATCTGGCCTTGAAGGTTCTCAATGCCGTGCTGATCGAACGCCACAAGGTGACGGCCCACGACAACCCGATCACCGACATGATCGAGGCGATGGGGGAACGGCATTCGCTCATTATCTTTCCCGAAGGCGGGCGCCAATCCGGAACCGAGCCCGCTCCGTTCAAGGCCGGCCTCTACCATCTCGCCAAACATCGCCCGGACGCGGAACTCGTCCCTGTCTACTTGGAAAACCTCAACCGCGTCCTGCCGAAGGGCGAAGTGCTGCCTGTGCCGATGCTGGGCAGCCTGACAATGGGTTCTCCGATCCAACTCCAGGACGGCGAAGCCAAGACCGACTTCCTTGAACGCGCACGACTGGCGGTTTGGAACCTCCGACACACATGAACTTCGATCCTCATTTCCTTTGGCTGGGTGGCGGCGTGCTCACGCTGCTCATCATCGCCAGCCTGATCGGTTGGGCGCTGTCGCGCCGAAGCGGGGACGACAAGTGGCGTTCCACCGTCGCGAACTTGAACGCCCGCACCAACGCCTGGTGGGTCATGGCCGGGGTCTTCGGCGCCGCCCTCGCGTTGGGCCGAACGGGAACCGTCGTGCTCTTCGGCCTGCTTTCCTTCCTCGCCCTGCGCGAATTCATCACGCTGACGCCGACGCGGCCGGGCGACCATCGGACGCTTTTCTGGGCCTTCTTCGTCTTCACGCCGCTGCAATACATCATGGTTTCGTCCGGCTGGATCGGGCTCTTCAGCATCCTGATTCCCGTCTACGCGTTCCTCTTCGTTCCACTCCGCAGCGCGGCGGCGGGCGACTGCGAGAGGTTCCTTGAACGCACGGCGAAGATCCAGTGGGCGCTCATGGTCTGCGTGTATTGCCTAAGCCACGCGCCGGCATTGCTGACGCTCGAAATTCCAGGCTACTCGGGCCAGGGAGCCAAGCTGCTCTTCTTTCTAGTGGTCGTCGCGCAGATCAGCGACGTGCTGCAATACGTCTGGGGCAAGACGCTCGGCCGTCACAAGATCGTGCCGCTCGTAAGCCCGAACAAAACGTGGGAAGGCTTCATCGGCGGCATCGCCTCAGCCACGGGCATCGGCGCGGCGCTGTGGTGGATCACACCGTTCACGCCCCTGCAGGCGGCGGGAATGGCGCTCGCGATCGCGCTAATGGGTTTTGCGGGCGGGTTGGTGATGTCGGCGATTAAACGGGACCGCGGCGTGAAGGACTACGGCGCGTTGATCGAAGGCCACGGCGGAGTGATGGATCGAATCGATTCCTTGTGCTTTGCCGCCCCGGTCTTCTTTCATCTCACGCGCTACTATTTCACGTGAGCCAACAACCAACGAAACGCGTCATCGTCATCGGCGGCGGAGCAGCCGGATTTTTCGGAGCGATCACCTGCGCCCATGCCCTCGCCGGTGTGGGAGAAGTGGTGCTGTTGGAACGCGGCGCCCAGTTCCTCCAGAAGGTCAAGATCTCCGGCGGCGGCCGCTGCAACGTCACCCACAGCTGCTTCGAACCTCGCGCGCTGTCGGCCCGGTATCCTCGCGGCGCGCGCGCTTTGATTGGAGCGTTCACACGGTTCCAGCCCACTGACACGATCCGATGGTTCGAGGAGCGGGGAGTCGCGCTGAAGACGGAGGCGGATGGGCGGATGTTTCCGACGACGGACAATTCACAGACGATCATCGACTGCCTGATGCGCACGGCACAGGAAACGGGAGTGAAGCTGCGGACGAACTGCGGCGTGGACCGGATCGCCCGACGCGACGGAGGAGGATTCGTCGTGTGGCTTTCGAATTCGGAGATGCTCCAATGCGACAAAGTTCTCCTGGCCACAGGAGGGTGTCGCGCTCCGGCGGCGGCGGCTTTGGCAGAATCGCTCGGGCATACGATCGAGCCGCCTGTGCCTTCGCTCTTCACGCTGCACATCGACGACGCGCGGCTTCAAGGAATCTCCGGCCTTGCGGTAGAAACCGCGCGGGCATCCGTTCCGGGAACCCAGCTTTCCGAACGTGGTCCGGTGCTCGTGACCCATTGGGGTTTGAGCGGCCCGGCGATCCTCCGTCTTTCGGCCTGGGGTGCGCGCGAACTGGCCGCGTTGAACTACGTTTTTCCAGTGCGGATCAACTGGCTCGGTGACGTGAACTCCGTCCAAGCAGCCGAGCAGCTTCAGGTGCTCCGACAGAACAACGGCGCGAAGCTCATCCGCAATGTCGCCATGCCGCCAATCCCCATGCGGCTCTGGGAAAAGATCGTCGCCGGGGCGCAGATCCCGTCGGAGGCGCGTTGGAGCGGCCTGACGAAACCGCAATCCCAAGCACTGGCCCGCGAACTGACGGAGGCGGAGTTCAAGGTGACGGGCAAGAGCATGAACAAGGACGAGTTCGTCACCTGCGGCGGCGTCAAACTGCCGGAAGTGAACTTCAGGACGATGGAGAGCCGTGTCTGCCCCGGCCTGTATTTCGCCGGCGAACTGCTGGACGTGGACGGCATCACCGGCGGATTCAACTTCCAGGCGGCTTGGACGACCGGATGGCTCGCCGGCAACGCCATGGCTGACAGCCCGGGTTGAACCACTAGGCTTCCCTGGCTCGGAATCAGTGAAGACTGCGGGAGCCACCCGTTTTCCGAACGCGACACCGCCCAATGCCTCCGCAAAAGCGGAATCAAGCTGATCCGATGATGGCGATTCCAAGCCGGCGGGCTTGGGGATTATTCGGAGGATTCGGAAGCCCAGTCGTTGATCCGTAGAAGTTCCCTTACCTTGCGGCGCTCGTAGCGGGCTTTCTGGGGTTTCGCCGGACGGTTGTCGACTTGGCGGAAGGGGTGGTTCGTGCGGATGACCTCTGTAACGACGTCAGTCGGTTTGCTCATGTTTGAACTCCGTTTGACTGCACTTGATGGCAGGCCGGTCGGTGTTCACTAGCCGCAGATAACGGCCTCGATCACCGCCCAACTTACAGATCGGCCTGTTACGAACAGGTTACAGGAAAAACTTCGACGTTCCAGACGATTTTCTAAAATCGTCTGGAAAATTTAACGCGGCGTTCCCTCCGCCCTGAACTCACTTCTGGACTTCCCGTCTCCGCCGCGGAATCTGTTCCCATGCAATCTCGTCATCTGACGCTGGGACATTCGCCCGATCCCGACGACGCCTTCATGTTCTACGGGCTCGCCAAGGAACTGATCCCGTCCGGAGGATTCACATTCGAGCACATCCTCCAGGATATCCAAACGCTCAACGAGCGCGCAACCTGTGGCGAACTGGACATATCCGCCATCAGCATCCACGCCTACGCCTACGTCAGCGACAAGTATGCGCTGCTCCCCAGCGGCGCGAGCATGGGCGATGGCTACGGCCCGATGCTTGTGGCGAAGAATCCCTATTCGAAGGACGAGATCGCCAAACTCCGGATCGCGGTTCCAGGCACCATGACGAGCGCGTTCCTCGCGTTGCAGTTGTGGCTCGGGAAGTCGGCAAAGGAGTTCACCTACGTCGTTGTGCCGTTCGACCAGATCTTCAAGACGGTCAGGGAAGGTTCGGCCGACGTCGGGCTGATCATCCACGAGGGCCAGTTGACCTATCGCAACGAGGGGCTCGTGCTCTGCGAAGATCTGGGAGTCTGGTGGGGACGCGAGAACGAAGGGCTTCCCCTGCCCCTCGGCGGAAACGTGATCCACAAACGTTTCGATCCCGCGACCCGCAGCGACATCTCCCGCATCCTGACGGCATCAATCCAGTTCAGCCTCGATCATCGCCCCGAAGCCGTGGCCCATGCCCTCCAGTATGCACGCGACATGGGACGCGACCTCGCGGACAAGTTCGTCGGGATGTATGTAAACCACTGGACGCTCGACTACGGCGACAAGGGCCGCGAATCGATCCGGCGATTTCTAGGAAGGGCGTTCGACAGCGGAATCATTCCGCACCGGCAGGAGCTGGAGTTCGTCCCGTAGGACGCAATCCTGCTACTCGTTGAAGAACTTCTTCTCCCCCTTGGCGAGACGCGCAGTCAGGCGCTCGACCTTGGCGGTCGCGGGAAGGAAGTAGGTTGTCCACGCGGGCCGGGCCGGCATCTTCTCGATGGCGTCGTAGAGCGCACGGACACCTTCCGTGGAATAGCCCGCGTTCAGGGCGTTGTCCGAGCCGGCGTCGACGGCCTTCTCCCATTCCGACCTGGTGATGAGCGAGTTGAGCGGCGTCGGATTTCCCGGCTGGTCGCCAAGTTTGCCGGCGTATTTCTTGTAGTTGCCGAGGTAGTGGTGCGAGAGCTCGATGCCCATGACCATGCTGATCATCTGGCCGTAGTAATCCTGCCGTTTGCCAAGGATCCCTTCCGCTTTGAAGCGCGCGTCGTCGGCTCCGGGAAGCGCCGGCACACCGGCTCTGTCGCCCGAGAGCAACGTGACGTATTTCTGGAAATAGCCCGGCTCGACGGCGTCGATGGCCTTGGCGTGGGCGATGTTCCTGATCAACTCCATGAATCCGGCCGAGATGTAGACGACCTTGAGCGACTTGCCGTCGTGGGAGAATTCACCGCTGCGGACGTAGGGCTTGAGCTCGGTTTCGAGCGCCACGGGATGCGGGGCGACGTCCTTGCGCTTCTTTTCGTCGAGTGCCTGAAATAGCTGGTCGCCGACACGTATCGTTTCCGAAAAGCCGGTCAGCTCATCTGCGCCAGCGGCTTGGACCGACGACGCTCTGCCAAGAAGGACCAGTGCCGACAGGATGGAAATCAAAGTCTTCATGCAATAGTTCGCGACGACGGGTTGCTGAACATCTCATGCACGACGTCTCCGCTGGAAGTTCATCGGCATCCGCGTGAACGGGTTTACCGGAAACTCCCCGCCTTGCATCCGCGCCCACCGAGTTGCCCTTCGGAAATCCCCGTGGCAGCCTTCGCCCGATGAAATACCGCCGTTTCGGAAAGACCGAAATCCAGATGCCCGTCTTCTCCTGCGGCGGCATGAGGTATCAGCACAAGTGGCAGGATGTCCCGCCCGACGAAGTGCCGGCCGAGAACCAGAAGAACCTCGAAGCCACGATCCAACGCGCGGTCGAACTCGGCATCAACCACATCGAAACCGCCCGCCACTACGGCACGTCGGAGATGCAGCTCGGCTGGGTTCTCGGCCAGTTCAAACGAGAGCAGCTCATCGTCCAGACCAAGGTGCCGCCAGCGGCAAACGCGGCCGACTTTCTCCGCGAGTTCGAGACGAGCATGGCCTACCTCAAGCTCGACTACGTGGATCTCCTCTCCCTCCACGGCATCAACAACCGCCAGATTCTCAACTGGTCCCTCGGCAAGGGCGGCTGCCTCGAAGCGGCCCGCAAGCTCCAGAAGGAAGGCCGCGTGCGTCACGTCGGTTTTGCCACCCACGCCACGCCGGATGTCATTCTCGACGCCATCCGGAGCGACGGTTTCGACTACATCAACCTCCACTGGTATTTCGTGAACGACCTGAACCGCGCCGCCGTCGACGCCGCCGCGAAGCGCGACATGGGTGTCTTCATCATCAGCCCGAATGACAAGGGCGGCCGGCTCTACGAACCACCACAAAAGCTCCGCGACCTCTGTGCACCGCTGTCGCCGATGCAGTTCAATGACCTCTATTGCCTGGCCCGAAAGGACGTCCACACCCTGAGCCTTGGCGCTTCGCGGCCGACGGACTTCGACGACCACGTTGCCGGTCTCGCCCATTACGACCGCATCGAGGAGACCATGCGCCCAATCGAAGCCCGCCTGCGCGCCGAGTTGGAACGCGTGCATGGAGGCGACTGGTGCGCCCGATGGGCCGAAGGGCTGCCGGAATATTTCGAGGTCCCGGGCGAAGTGAACGTTCTGGAAATCCTCCGGCTCTGGACCTACGCCAAGGCCCTCGACATCGTCGGCTGGGGCAAAATGCGCTACAACCTGCTCGGCCAGGCGGATCACTGGTTCCCTGGTGAAACCGTCGCCAAGCTCGACCGTGCCCGACTCAAGCAGGTGCTGCTGAAAAGCCCGTTTGCCGACCGCATCCCTGCGATCCTCGATGACGCACACGAGATGCTCCTCGACGCCCCGAAACAACGGCTTAGCCAGAGTTGACCGGGATGAATGTCGCTTGCTCGAACCTGCTCCGCCTCTGCCTGACGCTTGTCTTCGTTGCCGGAAAACTTCGCGCCGCCGACGCTCCCACGTTCTCCAAAGACGTTGCCCCAATCGTCTTCGAGCACTGCGCGCCCTGCCACAAACCCGGGCCCTATGCGCCGTTCACGTTGCTCAGTTTCGCCGACGCAGGGAAACGCGCGAAGCTGATCGCCGAGGTCACAAACCGGCGCTACATGCCGCCGTGGCTTCCCGACCAAGGCACCAACCACTTTGCTGATGCCCGGGTTCTCCCGCCCCAACATATCGAAACGCTCCGCCGTTGGGCCGAAGCAGGAGCGCCGGAAGGCAATCTCGCCGACCTGCCGAAGCTGACTCTCAACACTAACGAATGGTATCTGGGCACCCCGGACCTGATCGTAGAGGCTACAGAGGCTTTCCTGCTGCCGCCCGACGGCAAAGACATCTACCAGAACTTCGTCATCCCTTCGGGCATTTCGACCCAACGCTTGATCCGCGCCGTCGAAATCCTGCCGGGAAATCGCGCCGCGCATCACGGATTCCTCAAAGTCGACCTCACCTCCGGCTCGCGACGGCTCGATGCGCAGTATCCCGGCGGTGGATTCCCTGGAATGGACTACCCGAGCGCCGCGTCGGTCCCGGATGGCCATCTGCTCGCATGGCAACCAGGTAGGCTTCCGGTCGTTTCCCCGGCAGGACTCCCTTGGCGCCTGCAGCCCAAGTCGGACTTCCTCCTACAGATCCATTTCCAGCCGACCGGCCGTCAGGAGGCGATCAAACCGAAGCTCGGCCTGTATTTCACCGATACGCCCGCGACGAATCAGCTCTTCAAGATCTCGATGGACAACTACGCCATCGACATCCCCGCCGGAGAAACCAACTACGTCGTCGAGGAGAGCTGGATTGTCCCGCAGCCGTTCGAAATGTTGGCGCTGATTCCGCACGCCCATCGAACCGGCAAATCCTTGGAAGCCTTCGCCACGCTGCCGGATGGGCGCCGCCAGGACCTGATCACCATCCGCAACTGGGACTTCAACTGGCAGACCGACTACCGCTTCGCCACGCCGCCGCACTTCGCTGGCGGCACCCGGTTGACCATGCGGTATCGCTACGACAATTCGACGAACAACACGCAGAATCCGCACAACCCGCCGCAGCGTCTCAGCTATGGCCCGCAGACGACGGATGAAATGGGATCCGTCACGTTCCAGATCCTAACCAGGACGCCGGAAGATCTGAAGAAGCTCACCGAAGCATTCGTGTTCCGCCTCCGCGACGACGTCATCAACTACGCCAAATGGAAGCTCTCACAGGATCCGGAGGACCCGCATGCCCACGTCCTGATGGCCAAGGCCTCCATGCACACAGGCGACCGAGCCGCCGCTTGGGCATCCGTGCGGCGCGCGCTCAAAGCAGCTCCCAAAGATCCCGACGCGCTTTACCTATCCGGCGTGCTTCATCGGATGGAGAACCAGCCGGACTTGGCCATCGCAGACTTCGAAAGCGTCCTGAAAGCCTGGCCGGATCATCCCAAAGCCCACGGCAACCTCGGGCTCGTCTTCTTCGAATTGGGCAAGCTCAGCCGCGCCGAATACCACTTCCGCGAAGCGATCAAGATCGATCCTGACGACAAGATCGCCCGCGAAACACTGGAGCAAATCCGTCCGAAACGCCCGAAGCCTTGAGGCGGTTCACACTTCACCGGCGCGATGTAGGAGATTCTCGCTCACCGACCGGCAGAGGCCGATGAACGTCTCCTCCGCCAGCGTGAGCCGCCGTCCCTTCCAGTGCATTACACCCCAGCTCCGGACGAGCTTTCGACGCCCCAACGGTAAAGCGACCAACGCACCCGACGCGATCTCATCCTGGGCGATCCATGACGCCAGGATGCTGACGCCGAGGCCGAGTTTCACCAGTTCCTTGATCGCCTCCATGCTGCCCAGCTCGATGAAGCTGTGCAGGGTGACCCTCTCTTCGCGGAAGTATTCGTCCACCAGTCGGAACGTCTGGCTGTTGCGGTTGTAGAGGACGTAGTTCTGCTTCGCGAGTTCGGTCCGGTCGACTTTCCGGGCCTGCGCCCACGGATGAAGCGGCGGAAGGATGAAAGCGAGCTCGTCCTTGAATATGGGAATGAACTCCACGCCGTCCTCGCGTCGCGGCTCCAGTGCCAACGCGAGATCGATCCGGCTCTGACGGAGTGCTTCGACGGCATCCGGCGTGTCGCCGGGCTCGATCATGATCTGAAAGTCGGGGAACGATTCCTTAAACTCCCGCAACACTGCGGGCAGGATGTATTGGCACGCTGTCGGTGTCGCACCGATCCGTAGCCGACCCCGCCCCCACTTGCCAAGATGTGCCAGGGATGTCTTCGCGGCGGTCATCTCGCGGAAGATTTTTTCGGCGTGATGCAACAGGTGTTCACCCGCCTGGGTCAGAACCACTTTTTTCGTCAGCCTGTCAAAAACTCGACAGCCAACTGCCTCTTCCAGCGCACGTATCGAATGGCTCACCGCCGACTGCGACAAGCTCATCTCCCGCGCGGCCAGCGTGAAGCTTCCCGTCTTGGCCAATTGCAGAAATGCCAGCAACTGCCTGCTATCAAGCGGCTCTCCAACCCATGAATCCAGTTCATTCATCTGATGAAATCTATCTGGAGCACGAATCGCACCCGGACACCCATGTGGCACCGGCATAGCTACCGCCACGGGTGTGGCGACAGCAGGACAAACAATTTCCGGGGCGATTCCAAGGGTGAACATCACCCGGGGCGCCCGGAAGACGCGCATCGGGTTCGTCCCGCTCTGCGACTGCGCCCCCATCGTCCTCGCGAAGGAGCTGGGTCTGTTCGCCCGGCGTGGCTTGAAGATCGAACTGATACGCGAAGTCGGTTGGGCCACGGTTCGCGACCGGCTCATCCACGGCGATCTCGATGCCTCCCACGCTTTGGCCCCGATGCCTTTCGCCGCGACCTTGGGAATCGGATGCGTTCCCACACCATGCCTAACCGCCGTCGTCCTGAGCCTGAACGGGAACGCGATAACGCTTTCAAAGACTCTCTGGAAGGAGGGGGTGCGTGACGCGGCAACGCTGGCCGAGTTCGCCGCGAAGGAACGGAAAGGCGATCCGCTCACCTTCGGCATCGTTTCCCCGTTCTCGTCCCATCGCCACATCCTGGAGGCCTGGATTAGGCGCGCGGGCATCGATCCGGAGAAGGATGTCCGATTCGTCGTCGTTCCTCCGCCGCAAATGCCTGCCAACCTGAAGGCCGGCCACTTGGACGGCTTCTGCTCGGGCGAGCCTTGGAACTCGGTCGCGATCCGCGCCGGCGACGGATGGTGCCCCGTCACCAGCAGCCAACTGATTCCAGATCATCCGGAGAAAGTTCTGATGGTCAGGCGACGGTTTGCCGACGACCAGGCCGATGAACATCTTGGGATCATCGCGGCCCTTTTGGAAGCCTGCGCGATCTGTGATACCACCGAAGGACGGGCCAGCGCCATCGAGATCCTCTCCAGACCGGCCTACGTGAATGCCCCTGCCGCGCTGATTCGCCGCAGCTTCGAAGGCCCGTTCGATTTCGGAAACGGCCGCGAGGAATCCGTCGAAGGATTCTTCCGCTTCAAGAGCGCGAACTCCAACGAACCCGATGCCGAGAAGGGGACGTGGACGCTGCGCCACTGCCTCGCCGGGCGGGTTTCCGCCAGCAACTACACTTCCCTCGTCCAACAAGTCTTTCGTCGCGACCTCTATCTCCAAGCCAATCACCCCAAAAACCATGCAACCGAACATGCTTCCTCCTGAGATCAAGCCACTCAATCGCCGTTCCTTCCTCAAGCGCGGAGCCATCGCCGCCGGTGCCACCGCGCTCTTCACCGGTCTGCCCAAGGGATGGGTCGGCAGCGTCTACGCCAGCGATGCACCCGAGGCGCCGAAGATGAACTTCGGCATGATCGCGCTGACCGACTGCTCGCCCATCGTCATCGCGCACGAGAAGGGGCTCTTCAAAAAATACGGAGTCGAATCCACCGTCACCAAAGGCGCGAACTGGGCCGCCATCCGCGACAACCTCAGCACCGGTTCCATCCAGGCGACGCACATGCTCATCGGCATGCCCATCGCCTCGACCATGGGCCTCGCCGGTTCGCCCAAGAAGCCGATGATCATTCCCTGGCTCATGAACCGGAACGGCCAGGCCATCTCCCTCAAGACCGAGTGGAAGGGCAAGGTCGGAGCCGATCCCAAGGCCATCAAACCCTTCGTGGAGCAGGCCAAGAAGCTGGGTGAACCGCTGACTTTCGCCATGACCTTCCCGCCCGGCACGCACGCCATGTGGATGCGCTATTACCTCGGTGCCGGAGGCATCAACCCCGACAAGGACATCTCCCTCATCACCGTCCCGCCCGCGCAGATGGTGGCCAACATGAAGATCGGCAAGATGGACGGCTTCTGCGTCGGTGAGCCTTGGAACGCCCGCGCCATCGCCGACAACATCGGTTACACCTCGGTCTCCACCCAGGACATGTGGAAGGACCATCCGGAGAAGGTCTGCGCCTTCACCGAGGAGTTCGCCGAAAAGAATCCCAAGACCGTCAAGGCCGTGCTCAAGGCGCTGCATGAATCCAGCGTCTGGCTCGATGACATGGGCAACCGTCCCGAGCAGTGCGACATCGTCTCGAAGGCGACCTACATCAACTGCGACGCCAAGACCATTCTCGGCCGCCTGCAGGGCCACTACGACTACGGCGACAGCCGCAAGAAGGAGGACGAGTTCTACATGCACTTCAGCAAGCGGAACTGCAACTACCCGCAGCCGAAGTATGCCAAGTGGTTCCTCACCCAGCACCGCCGCTGGGGCCTGATTTCCGGCAAGCCCGACTACGAGGGCATCACCAAGAAAGTGATGCGGACCGACATCTACGAAGAGGCCATGAAGGAAATCGGTTACGCGCATGGAGGGCTGAACAACGACAAGGAAACGCTCTTCGACGGAGTCACCTTTGATCCGGCCGGCGACCTGGAGGCCTACGCCAAGAGCTTCGCCGTCCACAGCGTGAAGGGCTGATGATTCCATGAGCCCTGCCTTAAACCACCGTGAACTCTGGGCGCAGGCGCTCGGCCAGCGATCCGTCTGGCTACGCGCCCTGAAGCTCGGGTTCAGCACCGGTTTGTTGCAGGCCGCCGTCAACCAGGGCGACCGCTGGCTGGGCCACACGGTGGATGGAACCGTGATCGCCAAGACCATCGTCTCCCCGCTCATCGGCTTCACGCTCGTGCTCGTTTCCGCCGCCCAGACATGGGTCCACCGCTCGCTCGAACAATCAAATAGATGAAACAATTCAAACTCGATTGGCTGGTGCTGCCAATCTTCGGAATGCTGCTAGTTGTCCTGGTCTGGCATGTGGTGGCCGGAAAGAAGGAGGTCGTCAAAGACGCGCAAGGCGAGGTGGTTTCCGAAAAACGCGTCGGCCTGATCCCGGCGCTGCCCAATGTCGTGGAGACCTGGCAGGCCAGCCGGATCTACATCGTCGAGCCGTTCGCCAAGCGCGGGGAGATGGACCAGGGCATCGGCCGCTTCACCTGGTATTCGCTGATCCTCGTCGCCAAGGGCTACGCGCTCGCACTCCTCATCGGCACACCCGTCGGCTTCTTTCTCGGGCTGTCCACGATGTTCACCAAGACGTTCGACCCGATCATCCAGATTCTCCGCCCGGTTTCGCCGCTGGCCTGGCTGCCTTTGGGTTTGGTGCTGTTCCTGGACGCGGGCAAGGACGCGGGCACTCTCGGTGCGCTCTTCACCATCGCGATCTGCTCGATGTGGCCGACGGTGCTGAACACGGCCGTGGGTGTGCGCGCCATTCCGCAGGATTACCTGAACGTGGCCAAGGTGCTGAAGCTCTCGAAGTGGAAGACGCTCACCAAGGTCATGATCCCGGCGACGCTGCCCTACATGTTCACCGGCTTCCGCCTGAGCCTCGGCATCGCGTGGCTTGTGATCGTCGCCGCCGAGATGCTCACGGGCCGGCCCGGCGTGGGGGGCTTCCTCTGGCAGGAATACAACGCGCTCATCTACGAGCACATCATCCTTTCGATCATCACCATCGGCCTCGTGGGCTTCGTCCTCGACCGGTTGATGAGCGTCATCGAGAAGCGTTTTAAGACCGCCTGACGCCGTGATAGCTCCGACCAACATCATGACTTCCGCCACCACCTCGCGCTCAAGCGGGCAGATCGTGACAGATCCGCCCGCCGGCTCGAGCCGCATGGACGGACTACTACAGCCAAGTGGCGGCACCGGATCAATGCCCTCGCACGGCGGGCCCGAAATGGCCCACCTCTCCTTCAGCTTCATTCCGTTGACCGACGCGGCGCCGATCATCATCGCCCACACGAAGGGGCTGTTCCGGGAGTTCGGCATCGAATCGGCGCTTCGCAAGGAATCGTCCTGGACCGCGCTGCGCGACGCGTTGAACAGCGGCGCTTCCCAGGCCGCGCAGACGCTCTTCAGCATGCCGCTTTCTGCCGCCTGCGGATTGTTGGGTGCGAACCAAAAGCCGTTGATCGTTCCCTGGACGCTGAGCCGGAACGGCCAGGCGATCACGTTGAACAAGCGGTTCCAGGGCAAAGTCGGCGCCGAATCCAAGGCCCTTCTCGATGCCGTTTGCGAAGGCCGCAACTCCGGAAGACCGCTGGTCTTCGGCCACACTCTTCGTGTCGGCACCCATGCGCTCTGGCTGCGCTACTGGCTGGCCGCCGGCGGGATCCATCCCGACAACGACGTCGCGCTCATCACCGTCCCCCCGCCGCAGATGGCGTCCAACATGCGCACCGCGCGGATGGATGGTTTCTGCGTGGGCGAGCCGTGGAACGCCCGCGCTTTGTCAGAAGGCCTCGGCTACACCGCGATCACTTCACAGGAAATCTGGCCGGACCATCCGGAGAAGGTGTGCGCCTTCACGCGGGACTTCGCCGAGCAAAATCCCCGCGCCGTCATCGCGGCGCTCAAGGCGCTTCACCGGGCGGGAACCTGGCTCGCCGACCCGGCCAACCACAGTGAAGCCGCAGCCATCCTCGGCCGCCCCGAATATCTCGGCTGCGATCCGTCCACGATTCAATCCCGACTCGGTGGTGGCTTCGACTACGGCGACGGCCGATCGCTCCAGTCCTCCAAGCCGCTCGTCTTCACCGATCGCGATTCCAATCGGCCGTGCATCAACCACGCGATCTGGTTCCTGACCCAACTCCGACGCTGGGGCCTCCACTTCGGCGAACCGGACTACGCCGGCGTTTCCGCGCGCGTCATGCGGCCCGATTTCCACGCTCAGGCTCTCCGCGAACTGGGCGTGGCGGACACGACTTCGGCCTATGGACCGGTGACGTTGTTCGATGGAAAGACTTTCGACCCCGATGCACCCGAGGACTACGCCCGGAGCTTCGAACTGAAGAACATCCTCGGCTGAACCCAACCGACGTCATGGCCTTCCTCGAAATCAAAAACGCCTCCAAGTCCTATTCCTCCGGCGGAACGCGGACCGAGATCCTCACGGACATCAATCTGGAGATCACCGAAGGGGAATTCGTGGCCATCGTGGGCTACTCCGGCGCCGGCAAGAGCACGCTGATCAACTTCATTTCGGGCCTCGTAAAGCCGGACACGGGTTCGGTCACGCTTGAAGGCAAACCGATCGAAGGCCCCGGCCCGGACCGCGGCATCATCTTCCAGAACTACTCCCTGCTGCCATGGCTGACAGTCCACGAAAACATCGGCCTGGCGGTCGATGCGATCTTCCCCGGATGGACCATGACTAAACGCCGTGAGCACGTGGAGAAGCTGATCGCCATGGTCAACCTCACGCCCGCACGAGACAAGAAACCGCACGAACTCTCCGGCGGCATGAGGCAGCGGGTCAGCGTCGCCCGAACGCTGGCCATCAGTCCCCGCATACTTCTGATGGATGAACCGTTTGGCGCGCTGGACGCATTGACCCGCGCGACTCTCCAGCAAGAAACGCTGCAAATCTGGGAAGCCGACAAAAAAACCGTTGTCCTCATCACCAACGACCCCGAAGAGGCCATCCTCATGGCCGACCGGGTGATTCCATTGACGGCCGGCCCGCGCGCAACCCTCGGTCCGAGCATCCCGATCACCCTGGCCCGCCCACGGCGTAGGGCGGAGCTGAACGAAAGCTACGACTTCAAACAGATCCGCGCCGAAGTGACCGACTACCTTTTGAAGGCGACCGATCGGCGCAAGGGCACGATCACGAAATCACTCACCCTTCCCGACATCGAACCGCAGGACCCGGGCGCCTATCGGGCCTTCGGCGGAAACCGGCGCCCTGTGCGCCGCAGTGAAATCAAAGAGGAGTCCGTGGAGATATGAAGCCCTACCTCGACATCTCGCAGTTGACCAAGATCTACCCGACCCCGAAGGGCCCGGCGGTCATCGTGAAGAACTTCAACCTGAAGCTCACGAAGGGGGAATTCGTCACCGTCATCGGCCACTCCGGCTGCGGCAAGAGCACCGTGCTGATGATGGTCGCCGGCCTCAGCGACGTCACCGACGGCTCGATCATTCTCGCCGGAAAGGAGCTCGACGGAGCCGGTCCCGATCGCGGCGTCGTCTTCCAATCCCCTTCCCTCCTGCCATGGCTGACGGCGCATGAAAACGTAATGCTGGGTGTGAGCCAGGTCTTCTATTCCGCCAGCGCCGAGGAACGCCGCGAAATCGTGGAGTATTACCTGACGGTCGTCGGGTTGGGGGATTCGATGCAGAAGAAGCCTGCTGAACTTTCCCAGGGCATGCGCCAGCGCGTCGGCATCGCCCGCGCCTTCGCCCTCAAACCCAAGATGCTCCTGCTGGACGAGCCGTTCGGGATGCTTGATTCCCTCACGCGCTACGAGCTGCAGCAGGTGCTGATCGAGCTTTGGAGGAAGAACAAGATCACGGCCATGATGGTGACGCACGATGTCGACGAGGCCTTGTTCCTTTCGGATCGCATCGTCTGCATGACCGACGGCCCCGAGGCCGAAGTCGGCGACATCATCGAGGTGAATTTCCCCAGGCCGCGCGAACGCAAGGCCGTCATGGAACATCCGGACTACTACAAGCTCCGCGAGCGCCTGATCGAGTTCCTCGAGATCCATGCCCATAAGAGGAAAGGCCACACGGCCACGCCCGCAGGCCCTTCCGACGATTCTCCGTCCCACGTGCCCACTCCCACAAAACCCAAGGCCGTTGACCCGGATCAAATCCACAACGCGCCGAAGCCCGAAACTGCCTCCGTATGAAGAAAACTCTGCTGACCCTGACTTCCGCCGCCGTCGCGCTCGGCACCTCGGTGCCCGCCTTCGCCCAGTATGCGCCGCCGCCGCCGACCCAGCCGTTTCCCGGCTTCGTCAACGACTACCTCCGCAAACAGGATCCCTACTACGCCAACTGGGACATCGGCGGATCCTTCCGCATGAGGTATGAGCTCAAGGAAAACGGCCTCGGGCTTCCCCCGGCGAACGACTTTCGCAAGACGGGCGTCGACAACGACAACAGCTACTTCAGCTCGAAGCTGCTCATGAAGGTCGGCTACACCGCCCGCTGGTGGAACTTCCTCGTCGAGGGCCGCAACAGCTCCACCACCGGCGACGACCGCAATCCAAACTTCGAATCCGACGGCCCGATCGACATCCACCAGGCCTTCGTCTTCGTCGGTAACCACAAGGAGTTTCCCGTCTCCGTGAAGCTGGGTCGCCAGGAACTGAGCTACGGCGATGAACGCCTGGTCGGCGCCTTCGCCTGGCACAACATCGGCCGCGTGTTCGATGCCGCCAAAGTGCGCTGGCAGAACTCGTGGTTCGCCGCGGATGTCTTCAGCTCCAAGATCGTCCTGCCCGACGACAACAACCTGAACGGTTGGAACGACTACAACTACTTCTCCGGGGTTCATGTCACCACCAAGAAGATCCCGAAGAACTTGACGGAGCTCTACTTCTTCGCCCGCAACGACGAGCGCGGCAGCACCGCCGCTGAGCCCGGCGCCTTCGCACCGTTCCAATACGCCGCACCGTTCGCCCGCGACATCTACACCGTTGGCGCGAGGTTCCGCTCTGCGACCAACGAACTCGGCAACTGGGACTACACCGTCGAAGGCGCCTACCAGTTCGGCAACTGGAAGCCAACCGCCGTCAGTGTCCGGCAGGATCATCAGGCCTACGCGTTCGTCGCCAACTTCGGCTTCACCTTTGCCGAGACCTACGGCACGCCGCGTGTCGCCCTCGAATACGCCTTCGGTTCGGGCGACAGCAATCCGAACGACAACAAGCACGAGACCTTCGACAACCTGTATGCCACGAACCACAAATTCTACGGCTACATGGACTACTTCTCCTGGCAGAACCTCCACGACGTCCGCGCCATATACCAAATGA
>JBBRDN010000082.1:0-17040 GCA_038203875.1 Verrucomicrobiota bacterium | reverse complement strand
CTTGAGCCGGTCTTCGAATTCGCCGCGGAACTTCGCCCCCGCCACCATCGCGCCGATGTCCATGGCGATAATGCGTTTGTTTTTGACGGATTCGGGGACGTCGCCGGCGACGATGCGGCGGGCGAGGCCTTCGACGATGGCGGTCTTGCCGACACCGGGTTGGCCTATGAGCACGGGATTGTTCTTCGTGCGGCGGGTCAGCACCTGCATGACGCGGCGGATCTCGTCGTCGCGGCCGATGACGGGATCGATCTTTCCCTGGCGGGCAAGGGCGGTGAGGTCCTTGCCGTATTTCTCCAACGTCTGGAACTTGTCCTCAGGATTCTGATCGGTGACGCGCTGGTTTCCGCGGACTTCGGCAATGGCCGTGAGCACGGCGTCGCGCTTGAGGCCGAGCTTCTCGAAGATTTTCTTGAGCGAGGAACCGCCCTTGGTCATCAGGCCGAGCAGCAGATGTTCGGTGCTGACGAAGTCGTCCTTGAGTTTCTTGGCTTCGTCTTCGGCGGCATCGAGGGCGTGTTTCAGTTCGCTACTGAGGTAGATGTCCGAGGAACTCGTGCCTTGGACGCGGGGACGTCGATTCAACTCCTCGTCGAGGGCCGTCTCGACTTTGGCGGGCTCGGCTCCAAGGCGTCGGAGAATCTCCGGGACGATGCTTTCCTCCTGCGCGGCGAGAGCGGCGAGGAGGTGCTCGCCGTCGATCTGCTGGTGGGAAAGCTTCTTCGCCACCTGTTGCGCCTCCTGCATGGCTTCTTGGGACTTGGTGGTGAAACGCTCTAAGTTCATGGGGGTGTAGATAATCCAAGATGCCGTCGTGTCAAAGTGGCCCGTTGCCAAAGACTAAGCGGAGATAGTTCTAGGTGGGACAGCGAGGCTCGTCTGGAGATGTGAGTGGCCCGGGCATAGCCATTCGGCTCAAGAAAGAATCCCCCGCTCGCAGGGTCTGCAAGTGGGGGATTCGTCGATCGATATTGGGTCGAGTTATGCCGCTTTGAGGATACCCAACAAGTTATCCTTCAGGGTCAGGCGGCGGAGTTTGAGTTCGTTCACCGTTTCGTCGCACTTGGGTTCCACGTCGTATTCGGCGCGTCGAACCTGCCGGTCGACATCGTTGTATTCGTCGAAGAGTCGGCGGAAGTGGTGGTCGGCGGTCTTCAGGGTGTGGATCCGGTCGCGGTATTCGGGGAAGTCGTGGACCAGGTCGTGGTGTTCGTCTTGCATGGGTTGAATTGGATTCGGTCCTACCGTGACACCATTGGCTGAATCGTCCAACCGCTCGCTGTCCAACGCTTGCCGAATCTTGCCGGGTAGGCCTGCGATCGCAGCGGGACGTAGCGAGGTGAGCAACTTTCCGAACGGCCTCGTGACGGAATGCTGGTGGGATCGCGATTGCCACGAATCCGAATCCCTCTTGCGGAACTGCCCGGGCCCCGCTTGTTTCCCACCATGAATTCCCGATTCGTCCGGCTCTTTAGGTCATGCTTTCTCTTCGCCCTTCTCGTTGGTCTTGCGTCTCCGAATCCCGTTCGCGCGGCTGAGGTTGAATCCTCGACCAAGGCTGCGCCACGCGAAGGCAAACCGATGGAGCGCCATAACCAGCTCAACGAACGCACCAAGGCCGCGGCCGGAAAAGTGGATCTGGTCTTCATCGGCGACTCCATCACCCAGGGTTGGGAAGGCGCCGGCAAAACCGTTTGGGAGAAGCATTACGCCGGACGGAAAACGCACAACCTCGGCATCGGTGGCGACAAGACGCAGCATGTGCTCTGGCGTCTGGAGAACGGCAACCTCGACGGGCTCGATCCGAAAGCGGCCGTGGTCATGATCGGCACCAACAACTCCGGCAAAGACCGCAACACCCCGGCCGAAATCACCGAAGGCGTGACGGGGGTGATTTCGAAGCTTCGCGCCATGCGGCCTCAGATGAAGATCCTTCTCTTGGGCATTTTCCCGCGCGGCCAGAACTTCAACGACCAGCGCGGTTCGATCCTTCAGGTCAACCAAGCCATCGCCAAGCTGGCCGACAACCAGTCGGTTTTCTGGGTCGATTTCGGTTCGCTGCTCATCAATGCCGACGGTTCGATCTCCAAGGACCTGATGCCGGACTATCTGCACCTCTCGACCAAGGGCTACGAGATCTGGGCCGACGCCATCGAGCCGAAGCTGGTCGAGCTTCTGGGTGAGAAATCGACGGCTGCTCTGTCGTCGGACCCGACCGGCGAATGGGTTTGGACGATCAACGGACCTGATGGCCAGCCGGTTTCCGCGCCTTTGATCCTCAAAAAAGAAGGCTCAAAGATCACCGGCAAGTTCGCCCGCAATGCCGACAAGTGGCTTCTGATCGAAGGCGGTTCGATCTCCGGAAACGAAATGAAATGGACCATCAAACGAGACCGGCCCGACAACGGCGGAACCATGACCTACGAGATGACCGCATCCGTGGAAGCCGACGGCGCGATCAAGGGCACCGCCAAGACCAAGCTGGATGGAAACGAAATGACCTCGCCGTGGTCCGCCAAACGCAAGTAGCCCGTGCCCTCCGGCGGGTGAGTCCAAGCTTGACCGGAACCGCCGCGGCTTCTACTTAGACCTTGAACATGACGCGCTTCGTTGTAGTGCTCCAGCTGGTGGTCGTAGCCGTAATAGGCTGCGATGCCGCGGGGCCTTGTTGTGCGTAACGACACTTTCAACAAGAACCCACGGCTGGAAACGGTCGTGGGTTTTTTGTGACCGCGGCCCTCCGCCACCATCGAGAGAAAGAACCATGAGCAAGACAGCGATCAAGAAGACGACGAAAAAGGCAGCCGCACCCAAGTCCGAGGTGGGCAAGGCGATGTTTGGCCGCGACATCTTCGTCGAGGCCCTCGAACGCGCCGGCGTCGAGGTCATCTTCGCCTATCCGGGCGGCGCGAGCATGGAGATCCACCAGTCGCTCACGAAGTCCAAGATCCGCACCATCCTCCCGCGCCATGAGCAGGGCGGAAGCTTCGCCGCAGAAGGCTACGCCCGCGCCACCGGCAAGGCCGGCGTCTGCATGGGGACATCCGGCCCCGGCGCGACGAACCTCGTCACCGCCATCGCCGATGCCTACCTCGATTCCTGCCCACTCGTGGCCATCACCGGCCAGGTCGCCCAGTCGATGATCGGCCGTGGTGCCTTCCAGGAGACCGACATGGTCGGCGTCACGATGCCCATCGTGAAGCACTCCTACCTCATCACGGACATCAACGACATTCCCCGCATCGTGGCGGAGGCGTTCTACCTCGCCGAGAGCGGCCGTCCCGGTCCCGTCGTCATCGATTTCCCCAAGAACGTCCAGCAGCAGAAGGCCCAGCCCAAGTGGCCCGTCTTCGCCGACATCAAGGCCGGGCTTCGCGGCTACACCCAGCCCGACCACCGCGCCGACGACCTCGCGCTGAACGAGATCATCGGCCTCATCGAAAAGGCCGAGCGTCCCGTCCTCTACTGCGGCGGCGGCATCATCACCTCCGGCGCGGCCGAGGAGCTCAAGAAATTCGCCGAAGCCACGAACATTCCCGTCACCACCACGTTGATGGGCATCGGTGGCTTCCCAGAGACGCATCCGCTCTCGATGCGCTGGCTCGGCATGCACGGCTACGCCCCGGCCAACTGGGCCGTCAGCGGCGAGTTCAAGCAACGCAAAGACCCTTCTGAGCCGATGGTGAAGCTCAAGGATGGCGCCGATCTGCTGCTCGCGTTCGGTGTCCGTTTCGACGACCGCGTCACCGGCAAGTTCGAGGAGTTCTGCAAGAACGGCACGATCGTCCACATCGATATCGACCCGTCCGAGCACAACAAGAACAAGAAAGCCCAGCTCGCCATCGTCGGTGACTTGAGGGATGCGCTGAAGCGCCTCAACGCCCTCGTCGCCAAGCGCACCACCGCCAAGAAGTTCCCCGCGTGGCATTCCCAGATCACCGAGTGGAAGACCAAAGCCCCGTTCCGCTTCACCAATCCCGGCCAGATCATCGACTCCGACCATCTCAAGCCCTACAACAAGCCCGGCGAGGAATACATCCTTCCCCAGATGGTCATCGACGAGCTCTACAACCTGACCAAGGGCGACGCGATCATCACGACGGGCGTCGGCCAGCATCAGATGTTCGCGGGGCAATGGTATAAGTACAAGTTCCCCCGCCAGTTCATCACCAGCGCCGGCCTCGGTTCCATGGGCTATGGTTTCCCGGCCGCTCTCGGCGCGAAGGTCGCCCGGCCCGACAAGCAGGTCGTGGACATCGACGGCGACGGCTCGTTCCTCATGAACGTGCAGGAACTCGCCACCGCCAAGGTCGAGCACATCGCCGCCAAGGCCATCATCCTGAACAACCAGCACCTCGGCATGGTCGTGCAGTGGGAGGACAACTTCTTCGGCGGCAACCGCGGTCATACCTATTTGGGCGATCCTTCCGACCGCCAGCACGTCTATCCCGATTATGTGAAGGTCTGCACCAGCTTCGACGTCCCGTGCGAACGCGTCGTCTACCGCAAGGACCTGCGCGCCGCGCTGGAGCGAATGCTCGCGTCCGAAACGGCCTACGTCCTCGATGTCGTCACGCCCTACACCGAGCACGTGCTCCCGTTCATCCCGGCCGGCCGCACGGTCGCGGACATGATCTGGTAAACCGCGGAAAGTCATTTTCGCATACGCCCGCAGCCCTCCGGTTGCGGGCGTTTTCTTTTTCGGTGATCGGCCAATGGGCATCGCTCCGCTCTTGGCAACCGGAGGCCCTGCGTTAGCGTCTAATCCATGCTGTTTCGTTTCTGCGCGCTTTTTGCGGTCGTGTCGTTCACCGCCGGCGCTGCCCAGATCAACTTCAACTGGTCGCTCTATCCGCTCGGGAAAGTGCCCACAAACTTCGTCAGCCGCCTATCCGGCGGCGGTGCTCCGGCCGACTGGAAGCTCATCAACGACGAAGTTCCGCCGCTGCTCGCGCCGATCAACCCGAACGCGCCGGTCCCGAAACGCGCCGTGCTCGCACAGCTCTCGACCGACAAGGCGGACGAACGATTTCCGCTGCTCGTCTACGAGGGCGAGACCTTCAAGAACTTCACGCTGAAGACTCGCTTCAAGACCGTTGCCGGCACCGAGGAACGGATGGCGGGCATCGCCTTCCGCATCGTCGACGACAAGAACTACTATGTGATCCGCGCCAGCTCGCTCGGGAACAACCTCCGGTTCTACAAGTTCGTGAACGGCGAACGCAGCGCCCCGATCGGGCCCGAGATCCCGATCCCAGCCGGCGTCTGGCATCAGCTCACGATCGAGGCCAAGGGCAACGAACTTCGCTTTCTCCTGAACGAAAAGGAGGCCATGCCGGTGTTGACGGACAACTCGTTCCCCATTGGCAAATTCGGATTCTGGACCAAGTCGGATTCCGTCTCCCATTTCGTCGACACGACCATCACCTACAAACCCGTCGAACCCGAAACGCAGGTCGCCGTGCGCCAGATGATGAAGGCCAAACCCAAATCGCTGCTCGGCCTGAAGCTGTTCGCCTACGACGGCTCCGGAACCAATTCATGCAGGATCATCGCCAGCGACAAGGAGTCCGAAGTCGGCCAGCCCGGCGGAGCCTCTGAGTTGGATGTGCTCCAGCGCGAGAAGAGCTATTTCGCGAAGAGCAGGGAACGCAGCGAAGTGACCCTCCCGATCCGCGACCGCAACGGCGAGGTCATCGCCGCTGCCCGTCTCGTCATGCCGACGTTCCTCGGACAGACGGAGAAGAACGCGTTGGAACGCGCGATGCCCATCCGCGGTGAATTGGAGCTGCTGATCCAGGCCTCCCGTGACTTGGAGTAGGTCGGAGGCTGATGCGGCCCAAAGCGGGCTGGCGCCACGTCAGCGGTTTATGGGGAAAAGAAACTCCAGCGCCCGCCAGACCCGTTGCCGCCAATGGAATTCGTTGTGCTGGGCCCGGCCGGCCTCCTTCTGCTTGTCCGGCTGGTATCCAAACGCCGCCATCTCCTGCTCGGTGTGGAGCTTCTCGTCGACGAAGGTCTTGAGGTCGATGTCGTCCTGGTAGCCCAGTTCCCGCAGCCGTGCTGCAACGTCCGTCGTGTCCTTCCGTCCGTCGTCGGTGCGCCCCGCCTTCACGCCGCTGTCCAGATAGACGCGGATCGGTTTCTTCGCGCCGGAGTATCGGGCCATCACGCCGTCCAATAGGTGCCGCTTCTCGACCCAGAACGAACTGGAGAGTCCGGCCGCGCCGCCGAAGACATCCGGCCGTTCCCAAGCCAACGCCATGGAACACAGCCCGCCCATGGAGGATCCGAGGACGGCCGTATCCTTCGGGCCTGTCAGCGTCCTGAACTCGCGGTTGATGGAGGGTTTCAGTTCATCGATCAGGAACCGGCCATAGGCATCGAACGCCGCCCGGCTGGCTGAGTTGGTCCTAGGCCCGGCGTATTCTTCGAAACGCTTGGGCGAGTTGTCCACCGCCACGATCAGCACCGGCCGCATCCGGCCTTCGGCGATGAGTTTCTCCGCGGCCCTGTCGATGTCCCATGGTCCCCAGCCGAAAGCCACGCCCGGTCCGGCGCTGCTGAAGACATTTTGGCCGTCGTGCACGTAGAGGACGGGGAAACGATTCGTGCCTGACTGCTCGTAGCCCGCCGGCAACCAGATCCGGACGGTTCGTGCGGCGGACAGGTTGGTCGACATCACCTGCCGCGATGGCAGGAAACTCCCGACAGCTCTGGATGGTTCGGCGGCATTGGCCATAAAGCTCAGGACGAGTGTCAGAAGGGCGGACAGCAAGAACAGGTTCACCGCAGGAGCCTAGCCGCGAGAACGATTTGGGAAACCGCGAAGTAGCCGTCGACGTGAAAAGGCGGGCTACGTTGGTGAATGCCATCTGTGTTGATCCGTGTCCATCTGTGGGCAAACTGCCTTTCTTCCCTTTGCTTGAATCGCAATTCGTCGTCCCTGAGACTTCATGCACCGATGGGCAACACGTTTGGACACCTTTTCCGCATCACCACCTGGGGCGAAAGCCACGGCGGAGGCGTCGGCGTCGTCGTCGACGGCTGTCCGCCGCGCATCCAGTTGTCCGAGGCCGACATCCAGCCCGACCTCGACCGCCGCCGCCCCGGCCAGTCCAAGATCGTCACTCCGCGCAAGGAATCCGACACGGTCCAAATCCTCAGCGGCACCTTCGAGGGCAGGACGCTTGGCACGCCGATTTCCATGTGGGTGAAGAACGAGAACCAGCGCTCCGAGGCCTACAACGAAATGGCCGTGAAGTTCCGGCCGTCGCACGCGGACTATACCTACCAGGAGAAGTTCGGCATCCGCGCCTGGGGCGGCGGCGGCCGGACCAGCGCACGCGAAACCATCGGCCGTGTGGCCGCCGGGGCGATCGCGAAGAAGATTCTCAAGCAGCAGTTCGGTGTCGAAGTCCTGGCCTGCGTCACGCAGGTCCAGCACATAACGGCCGAGGTGAACCCGGAGACGTTCACCCTCGCCGAGATCGAAGCCAACATCGTCCGTTGTCCCGACCCGGTCGTGGCCGAGAATATGATCGAGTTGATCGAGCAGCGCCGCAGCGAAGGCGACAGCGTCGGGGGAATCATCCTCGGCGTGGCGCGCGGCGTGCCCGTCGGTTGGGGCGAACCCGTCTTCGACCGGCTCGAAGCCGACTTGGCGAAAGCGATGCTGAGCCTGCCGGCGACGAAGGGATTTGAGATCGGCTCGGGCTTTGGCGGCATCGCGCTGACCGGCCTCCAGCACAACGACGCCTTCTACATGGACGGCGACCGCGTCCGCACCCGGACCAACCGCTCCGGCGGCATCCAAGGCGGCATCTCCAACGGCGAGACGATCTACTTCCGCACCGCCTTCAAGCCCGTGGCCACGGTCATGCATGAGCAGGAAACCATCGACTCGGAGCATAAGCCCACCACGCTCAAAGGCCGGGGACGCCACGATCCCTGCGTTCTCCCGCGCGCCGTCCCGATGGTCGAAGCGATGACCGCCCTGGTCCTTCTCGATCACGCCCTTCGTCATCGCGCACAGAACGGCTGATCTAGGCTGCCGACGTGCTCCCCGCCTGATCCGGTTGCGTCATGGCCCAGCGATGGACGAGCCATTGCAGGACCGATCCGCTGATCATCAATCCGAGAAACGACAGGAACCCCCGCCGTTTGGTTTCCCGAACGGCCCAGTTGCGGAAATCGAAAGGGAGCTGCCCCGCAAGCTGATCATCGGTGAGCGAGGATGGCGGCGGAGCGATCAATGGAGCGAGGCGGATACGGAACAACCTCCTCGTCTGCGTTTCGTCCAATTGCACCCGATTGTCCTCTGCTTCGAGGAGTGCGTCGGTGTCATCCGCCGCCGTGGTCTGGATCTTTGGCGTTGGTCGGTGGGCGTTGAACAGAGGCGAGAAGGACCACCAGAAGGCCAGCGCGAGCGAAGCCGCCCACAGGCCGGCGCTGATCATGAAGGCTCGATGAGGCATGGCGGTTCGGAAGTTTGGACCCGATGAGGACCCTAACGTCACGCGGCCGTCTCGGTTCCCCACGTTTATCAGAGGCCGCTCAGCCAGCGTGTGACGAACTTCTGCGCGCCGTAGACCCAGAGTGCGGCGGCGACCGCGATGTAGGGACCGTAGGGAATCTTCGCCGACCATTCGCGGCGACCGGCCAGGATCATCGTCACGCCCGCCACCGCTCCGATGACGCTGCTCGCGAACAGGCTAAACATCGCTCCGTGCCAGCCGGTGAAAGCGCCGATGGCCGCGACAAATTTCACGTCGCCGAAGCCCATCGCCTCCCGGGGAATGATCAACTGGTTCGTCCAGGCGACCATGCGTTTGATGGGCTCCGGTTCGAACTCCTCGTCGCCGATGAAGAGCTTCTTCATCGAGAGCCGGACGTCCGCATCGATGAAGCAACGATCCGGCAATTCCAACCTGCGGGCCTTAAGACGGATGGTGTCCGAGTCCCGGTAGAACAGTTCCTCGAACGGTGTCTTCTCCTCGCCGATCAGGATGCCGTCTTCGAGGAAGACGATCTCGGTCTCCGCTTCGAAATCGATTTTCTGCCGGCCGAACAGCAGCTTGCCCAGCCGGAGAATCGCGTAGACCACTCCGCCGCCCACGGTCGCGCCGATGACGGATTGTTTCACCGCGACCAGCGGTTCCGCGCCTTGATGCAGGCCCGGGATGAAGAACGACAGCACGATGCCGACGCCGATCCCGCCGAAGGTGATCTCATCCGGGATGATGAAATGCTCGAAGTCGATGAACGTGGCCACCAGCAGGCCGCTGATGAAGATGCAGTAGGCCAGAGACAGCCAGACGGATTGCCCGCCATGCGTGAGCCAGACACCGAGGAAGAGCACGCCGGTCAACAGTTCGACGAGGAAGTAGCGCGGCGAGATTGGTTCCTTGCAGTTCGCGCACTTTCCGCGAAGCCAGAGCCAGGTGATCAGCGGGATGTTCAGGTAGAACGGAATGGAATACTTGCACTTCGGGCAATGTGACGGCGGCGAGACGACGCTCAGATCCAACGGCATCCGGTAAATGCAGACGTTGAAGAAGCTCCCGCACAGCGACCCGAAGACGAACATCACCACCGACCAGAAGTGGAACGGCACGGCCGCCCATCTCTCGGCTTCGAACATGTTGGTGAAGGTGTCCACGAGGGAATGACGAATGACTAAGGCCAAAGGCCGAAGGAATGACGAAGTGAGCTGAGGGCAGAGAAGTGTTTGTTTGGCATTTGGCCTTCGAGCTTCGTCATTGACCGCTCCCGTAGATAGCCGTCTGCAAGGCTTGCCTCATATTGTCCACGGGAGCGGGTTTCCCACTCCAGATCTCCAGCGCTTTCGCGCCCTGATAGAGGAGCATGCCGAGGCCGTTGGTTGATTTGAGGCCGGCGTCGCGGGCGAGCTTGAGGAAGGGCGTCTCCGCCGGGCGATAGATCATGTCGTAGGCAAAGCGCGCCCTGGTGAGGGCGAATGCTCCCAAGTCCAACGGCAGCGCGTCCGCCGGCTTGAGGCCCAATGACGTGGCATTGAGCACTAGGTCGACGTTGCCGGTCGGGTATCCAACGGAAACACCAACGCCGGGGAAACGCTGCTGAATGTCTTTAGCCACGGCTGCGGCCTTGGATTCTGTGCGATTCACTAGCCAGAGATGACTGGCGCCTTCCGCCGCCAGACGCAGGGCGGCGACGCTGCCTGCGCCTCCGGCTCCAAGGACGAGGATGTTTCCGCCACGCGGCTCGTAGCCGAGGTCTTCGCGGATCGACCGAACGATCGCATCGGCGTCGGTGTTGAAGCCCACGGTGCGGATCGAGTCGGCGGCTTCCGCCGGGACATCCCGCAGCGGGAGCCATTCTCCGGAGGCAACTTTTGCTTCGAAAAGAATAGTGTTCACCGCGCCCCAAGTGCGGGCGGTTTCGTCGAGTTCATCGACGAGATCCACTGCGAGTAGTTTATGGGGGACGGTAAGGTTCAGCCCGATGAACCGCATCGCGGCCGCGCCCTTGATCGCTTCACCGAGTTTCTCCGGAGGCACGTCGAAGGCGAGGTAGCGCCACGGCAACCCCAGTTCCGCGATGCCGGCGTTCTGCATCGGCGGCGAGGCCGAGTGTTTGATGGGATGTCCGTAGACCGCGCAGAAGCGCGTGGTCGCGGAGATGGCGTTGTCGGCCGGTGCGGGCACGGGCGGGTTATTCCAGACGGCGAGGCGCGGCGGAAGGGTGAACTAACGCGACTTCATTGCGACTGACGAATCCCCAAGGCCAAATGTCGAAGCCGCCGGTGTCGCGGCTCACAGCTTGGTGATTTTCTCCAGCAACCCGGTCGTGGACTTGCCCGCGACGAAAGGGATGAAGACAAACTTGCCTCCCGTGGCTTCCACCACGCGCCGTTCTTCCTGGTTCAGAGTCTCCAGCGTGTAGTCGCCGCCCTTCACGTAGATGTCGGGTTGGGCGAGCGACAGGAACCGGATCGCCCGGCTCTCGGGGAAGATCGAGACGGCCGTCACCGCTTCGAGAGCCGCAAGGATGCTGGCGCGGTCGGTTTCATTGTTCACCGGGCGCGAGGGGCCTTTGAGTTCCCGGACACCGGCATCGCCGTTGCAGCCGATCAGTAGCGCATCGCCGTTCCTCCGCGCCGCTTCCAGGTAGGTCACGTGGCCGAGGTGCAGGATGTCGAAGCAGCCGTTCGTCACGACCAGCTTGCGGCCGGTTTTGCGGAAGGCCTCGCGCCACGCGGGCAACCGGTCGAGCGGAACGATCTTCGACTTGAAATCCATTAAGGGAAGTTCGTGTGAAACGAACCCGCGTTCAAGGCCGACGTAGTTGGCTGAGACGCATGAGATCGAGAATAGGCATTCTAGCGGGGCGCGGACGCCCGACCTACGAAGATCAGTGTTTCAACTTGGAGTAGCGTTCGGCGACGAAGTCCCAGTTGATGACGTTGTAGAAGGCGGCGACGTAGTCGGGACGCTTGTTCTGATACTTGAGGTAGTAGGCGTGTTCCCAGACGTCGAGGCCGAGGAGCGGCGTGCGCCCGGCCGAAAGCGGGACATCTTGGTTGGCGGTCTGCTCGACCCGGATTTCCTTCGAGCCGTCAATCGTGAGCCAGGCCCAACCGCTGCCGAACTGCGTCATGGCCGCCTTGGTGAATTCTTCCTGGAACTTGGTGAAGCTGCCGAACTTCGCGTCGATGGTTTTGGCGAGTTCGCCCTTCGGTCCGGCACCGTTGTTCTTCTTGAGCGATTTCCAGAACAGGTCGTGGTTGTAGTGGCCGCCCCCGTGGTTGCGCACGGCGCTCCTGATGTCGGCGGGCAGGGTGTCGAGGTTGCGGACGAGCTCCTCGACGGGCTTTGCGGCCAAGGCTGCGTTGGCGGCGACCGCTTTGTTCAGATTGGTCACGTAGGCGAGGTGATGCTTGTCGTGGTGGATGGCCATCGTCTGCGCGTCGATGAACGGCTCCAGGGAATCCGCCGCGTAGGGCAGGGGCGCGAGGATGAACGGCCCGGGCGCCGGCGTGGCAGGTTGTGCCAGGACGGCGGGTGCGGCGGCGACGGCACCGGCGACGAGCGCGGTGCGTTGGATGGCTTGGCGGCGATTGATCATGGCTGGAGTGGTTTAAGGTGGATTGCGGACAATCAGTAGGTCGGAAGCCGGGCCGGAGCAAGAGCGGGATGCTCGGATCCCGACGGCCTGGGGCTGCATTGATGGCCCTGCGACGATGAATGAAGCCGGAAGAAAGGCTTTACCGGCTGCGGGCAATTGTCCCAACTTTCGCCCGAGTGAAAATCCCCGCTCACAAGGATTCCAAGGAACGAACCGGGTTTCACCATCGCCACAGTTTCAACTCCGCTCATCACTCCCTCCCAACATGAACTGGTATTACGTCGAAAACGGTCAGCAGAAGGGTCCCGTCACGCAGGATCAGCTGGATGAACTCGCCCGTCAGGGAACGATCAAAGCCGACTCGTTGGTCTGGACGGACGGCATGGCGAATTGGCTGCCCTACAGCCAGGCCCGGCCCGGGTCCGGCGCGGCTCCGGCTGCCGCGGCGACCGGCGCGGTTTATGCCTCTGCGATGCCCGTTGGTCTTGATGCCGATGCCTTGGCTAAACAGAAGGTCAGTGGCCCCGCAGTGGGAATCATCGTCTGCGGCGCGCTCGGGCTGGCCGGCGTGTTGTTTTCGTTGTTGGGCCTTTTGGCGCCGGCCCCTGATCTGTCGCAACTGCCGCCCGGAATGGAATGGGTCAAGACATGGACCGAGATGTCGCGCGGTCCGATCGCCATCGCCTCGGCCATCGTCAACCTGTCTGTGGGCATTCTGAGCATTGTCGCCGGTTTGAAGATGAAGCGGTTGACGGGACACGGATTGGCGGTGGCTGCCGCGATCCTGAACATCATTCCGCTGACCAACGGTTGCTGCTGCGTCGGGCTTCCGATCGGTATCTGGGCATTGGTCGTCCTGATGAACGCGCAGGTGAAGTCCAGCTTCCGTTGATCTGCCATGGGTTCAGGCGCGATCCAATCCAGCGCCGGCGGGTCGCCGGCTGTTCCTCCGCCGATTCCGGCGGGGAATGACGGTCGACGTCGTAGGTGGATGATCGTGGGCCTGGTCGCGCTGGGACTGGTGTTGTTGGTTGGCCTGCTTCGCGGGAATGAGCCGCGGGGACAGGCGTTCTTTCCCAAGTGCCAGTTCCATAAGCTCACGGGAATGCAATGCCCCGGCTGCGGGTCCACCCGAGCCATGCATCATCTGCTCAATGGCCGCGTCGTCGATGCACTCCGCAGCAATGCCATGCTCATCGGCTTCATGCCGATTGCCGCTGTGTTTGTCGGCGGCGGGTTCCGGCGTTGGTGGCGCGGCGGCGAGTTCCTGCCGTTCATCGGCGGACGTTTTGTGTGGTGGACTGTTGGCGTGGTGCTGGCCTTCAGCGTTGTCCGCAACATCCCCGTCCGTCCGTTCACCTATCTGAATCCTCCGGTCGTCGTTTCGTCCGCAACGTCCCCCAATCCATGAACTGGTTCTACGCCGACAACGGTCAGCAACGCGGGCCCGTCTCCGAAGCTGAATTCGACACCCTCGTGGCTGCAGGCTCCATCCAGGCAACGACGCTGGTCTGGCGCGAGGGCATGGCCAAGTGGCAGCCGCTGGCGGAGGCCCGTCCTGGCGGTTCAGCGGCCGGCGGTCCGCCGCCTGCCCTGACCGCTTCGCTCGACGGAGCTCCTCCGGCGACGACAGGCGGCGTGGTGGGAGGATTGGTGTGTTCGGTCTGCGGGCAAGGGTTCACCGAGGAACAGGTCATCCGCTTCGGGCCGACCATTGTGTGCGGTGGCTGCAAGCCGGTCTTCCTGCAGCGGCTCCGTGAAGGCGCTACTACGGGTGGTGCCGTTTCTTCCGCCGGGACCCTGACATCGGCTGAGCTGCTGGCGGCGGATTACTCGGCGGACATCGGCGGGGATCTGGGGCGGAGTTGGGAGATCTTCAAGGGGGATGCCGGGACGATCATCGGCGCGAGTCTCCTCGTGTTTCTGTGCATGATGGCGGGCGGGGTAATCCCGTTCTTGGGGATCATCCTTCAGCTGGTGCTCACAGGTCCGTTGATGGGTGGCCTGTGGAATTTCTACGCGCGGAAGGCCCGGGGCGATCAGGCTTCGATCGGCGATGCGTTCGCGGGATTTGGTCCGCGTTTCCTGCCGCTGTTTCTGGTGCAGTTGATCCCGGTGATTTTGTCGATTGTCTTCGTGGCGGTGTTTGTTGCCGGGATTTTTGGCGTCATGATTCCGGGAGCCGCGGCCGGGAATTCTTCCGGAGGAAAGATTGTCGCGGGCGTTGGATTGACCGTGGCGATAGTGATCGGACTCATCTTCTATCTGGTGATGATTTTCTTCCAAATATGCTGGGGCTTCGCAGTTCCCCTGGTGATCGACAAGGGCTTGGATTTCTGGCCGGCATTGGAGCTGAGCCGGAAGATGGTGATGAAGCATTTCTGGTGGACCCTCCTGCTCATGGTCGTTGTCGGTTTCCTCGCGGCCATTGGAGCACTGGTCTGTCTGATCGGAATGATCGTGACCGGACCGTGGGCTTTTGGTGCTTTGGCGCAGCACTACAACCGGGTCTTCGGACGGCTGCGGCAGGGCGGTTGAGGCCAGGAACTTGATTCGAGCCCCGGGATGAACTGGTTCTACGCTGAGAGCGGCAAGACGGTCGGGCCCGTAGCCGGGGACGCTTTCGAGCAACTGGTTGAAGCAGGAGGTATCGATGCGAGCACGCTGGTCTGGCGTGAGGGCATGGCCGAATGGAAACCGTTCGGCGAACTCTCTGAAGCGGGCGCCGCTGCTGAACTCGTTCCGCTCCCGCCGCCGATTCCGACGGCCCCGCTGGCAGGCGGTCAGCAGGTTTGTGCGGGTTGCAAGGAGGCGTTTGGCTCCGATGACCTCGTTCGATTCGGTGAGGTGTTTGTCTGCGGCGCCTGCAAGCCCCGGTTTCTCCAAAGGCTCCGCGAAGGGCTGGCAGCGACGGATGCAATCCCCTATGCGGGCTTTTGGCCCCGATTCGGAGCCAAGGTCATCGACATGATTCTGGAGGGTATCGTGGGATACTCGACCAGCGCTTTGTCCGGGCTGATCGTGTTCGGGACGGCTCGAGTGGCGTTTGCCCAGCCGGACGGGATGGCCGACTTCGCCTACTTCGTTTTCTCCTCGGTGATGTTCTTGTTCAACAGTCTCGTGGGTGCGATCTGGCTGGGCTGGATGATGACCAAGTGGGGCGCTTCTCCGGGTAAGCTTTTGTTTCGCCTGAGGGTGGTGCGGCCGGACGGGAGCGGACTTACTTTCCGGAGGGCATTCGCGCGTTACTTCGCGGAGATTCTCAGTGCGATCGGCTGCCTTATCGGCTACTTCCTCGTGCTGCTCGACGAGGAAAAGCGCTCGTTGCATGACCGCATCTGCGACACCCGGGTGGTGAGGAAGAGTTGAAATGATCAAGGCGGAGGCCAATCCAAAGACCCTGAACTGCCCGAAGTGCGCGGCGGTGCTGCCCACCCCCGGTCTTGGAGATTCGGGGATGATGGCCTGCCCCAATTGCGGAACCGATGTCCGGGTCGTGGTGTTCCCGGCGCTGTTCCGCGACGAAGCGAATCCGGTCGTCGCCGAATCGGTCATGGGCGACGGCGAGGCCAGCTGCTTTTTCCACGCGGGCAAGAAGGCGGTCCATCCTTGTTCGGGTTGCGGACGGTTCCTTTGCTCGCTGTGCGATCTGGAGATCGGGAGCGAGCACCTGTGCGCCAGTTGCGTCGAATCGGGTCGGAAGAAGGGGACCATGCACCAGATCGAGTCGAAGCGTTTCCTCGCCGCCTACTTCTGCCAATCGCTTGGCATCCTATGCCTTCTTCTCTTCTGCGTGCCGCTTGGATTCATCGCCCTGCCTACCCAGATCGTTGTGTGGGCGATGAACAGGAAAAAGCCGCAGAGCCTTGTCCGGAAGCGCGCATGGGTGGGTTATGCGGTCGGCATGACGCTGTCGTCCCTTTCGATCCTCATTTTCATCGCGATGATCATCGCCGGCGCCTGGAACGACTAAGATGCCCACGAACGCCTACACCAGACTTCCCGGCCGGAGGCTGAACTCCCTGCTGGGGACGACGTCCTTGTGGCTTGGGAGTGACCACATCCTCAAGGTGACAATGGCGGGATACTCCGAGGAGTATAGGCGGTTTTACCTCGCGGATGTCCGCGGCTTCGTGATCCAGCGGACCAGCGCGATGATGTCCTGGATTGGAGTAACGGGAGTTTTGGCGGTGGGACTTGGACTTGGAGGAATTGCCCTTTGGTCCGGCGGAGGCACGGACGCCCAGGTCGGTGGCGGGATCTTCATCGGGCTGGCGGTGGTGTCGTTGATTCTCTTTGTGGTGAACCTCATCAAGGGTCCGTCGTGCGACTTCTACATCAAGACGGCCATCCAGACCGACCGGATCAAATCGATCAGCCGGTTGAAGTCCGCCGAAGCGTTGATCACGGCGCTGACGCCGGTTGTTCTGGCAGCCCAGAGGGGTTCCGCAGCTGCGCCGGTGGTTGAGGACGCTCCCGTAGTCGAGGGCCCCGTCGCATGACGATCACGCTCCAGCAGTGCCTGAATCATCCGGGGCGCGAGGCGGTCGCGCTTTGTCCCGGGTGCAAGCAGCCCTACTGCCGCGAGTGTGTCACCGAGCACGACGACCGGGTGCTGTGCGCCTCGTGTCTGGCGAAGCTGACGCGACCTAAGGAGAAGGGGGCCGGCCGTTGGAAGGCGGTCCTGCGGGTCTTTCCGGCGCTGGGGGGAATCATGTTCGCCTGGATGTTGTTCTATCTCGCCGGGAATTTCCTCGCGTCGCTTCCCAGTGAATTCCACGACGGATCGCTGTGGGAAAAGACGCTCCTGGAGGAGATGAAGTAATGGCTCGCCGTGCCCCCACCGGAACGCCCGCGCTCGAACTCGTCGAGGACGCGATCCGGCTGCTGCGGTCTCTGCCGGCATCGACGTGGTTGGTCTATGCGGCAGGG
>JBBRDN010000081.1:0-17064 GCA_038203875.1 Verrucomicrobiota bacterium | reverse complement strand
GCCGCTCCCATGGCCCGAACGTAGGCCGTGGTCACTGCGGTCAGCGCGCAGAGCCAGCCGAGGCTGGGCAGGAAAGGAAACTCCCGAGCGGCCGCGTAGCCCGAACCGACGAAGATGAACGCGTCGGAGAAACGGTCGGGCAGTTCGTTGAAGACTTCGCCGGACTTCGTCTTGAAGCCGCCTTCGATCGCGACCATCCCGTCGAAAAGATTGCAGAGGAGCCGCAGTTGCATCCCCGCGATGGCTCCGACCATGCAGAGAATCCAGGCCAGCGGCGTTTGCGATTGTCCGGCGAACCAGAAACTCACTCCACCGCCGAAAGCGAAGACGCTGCTGAAGACCGAGATGGTGTTGGGGCGGACGCCCACGCTCACGAGCCACCTTGCTGTGGCTGCCGCCCAAGCCGTGTTGCGCGCGGCGATCGGACGACGGGACGGTTCGGTCTGTTTCATGCGGCGGACCGTAGAGTCCGCCGCACCGGAGCAACATCCGTCTTTGGCCGGAGAGGCCTTGAGCGCAAATGCTACCCCCCCTTCCTTCAGGTAGAGGCCGGGCCGGTCGTTGGACGGTTCAAGTCGGCCATGTAGTTGGCTGCAGTCCTCGACCCTGCCGGCGACGGATGAGCAACCACAAGTCGGCGCCACTTCGCGGGATGCTCGTCATCCAACATGACGTGTGGCTTGGGCAGAAATCCTGTGAAGGAGCGACTGCGTCCAAGCTCTTCGGCTCATGACTTGGCGTAGTCCCCGCCTCCCGAGCTCCAGCAATAGAGAACAACTCCGGAGTCAACTAGGGATTGCACGTGCCGGATCGAGTCCGGGATTGAAAACCGCTTTCCCGATAGTGTCCTGACCAGGGTGTCGGCGACATCGACGAACACCACGCGGTCGTCCGGGCTCACGGGTTCGCCTTGATCTGCCGCGTGATCTCGAAAGCGAGGTCGAGGGCCTGCTTGGCGGATTCGCCGCTGACGGCGGGGGTGAGCTTCTCATTCACGCACTTCACGAAGTGCTGCAGCTCCAGCTTGAGGGGCTCGTCTTTGTCGATGGGGACGGGCTCTCGCACGATGCGTTTGCCGCCGAACTCGCTGACGATGGTAGAGTCCTTGCCCACGCCCAGCTTGGCGGCCATGAGCTTCTTGAGCAGCGAGCTTTCCTCCTCTCCGTCGCGCGCGATGCGGTAGATGAAGCCTTCCTGCGCGCGGTAATCGAGGGAGATGTAGCTCGGCGTGGCACCGCCGCTGAAGACGCGGATCTTCCGCATCCTTTCGGGGCTGACGCGGCTGGCGGTGAGGTTGGCCACGCAGCCGTTGGCAAAACGCAGGCGGACGTTGGCGATGTCCTCGCTGGCGCTAAGGACGGGAATGCCCACGGCGTCCACGCTGATGACTGGCGACTTCACGAAGGCGAGGACGATGTCGAGGTCGTGGATCATCAGGTCGAGCACGACGCCGATGTCGATGCTGCGCGCGGGATAGGGCGAGAGCCTGTGGGTCTCGATGAAGCGCGGTTCCGGCGCGGCGGACTGGAGGTATTTGAAGACGGGATTGAACCGCTCGACATGCCCGACCTGGAGGACGAGCCCGCGCTGGCTGCAGAGTTGGACGATCTCGGCGGCCTGTTCGGCCTTCTCGGTCATCGGCTTTTCCACGAGCACATGTTTGCCGGCTTCGAGCAGCTTCTTGGCGATGTCGAAATGGGTGACAGTGGGCGTGACCACGCTGAAAGCCTCGGCGGATGCGGCGGCTTCATCGATGGTGGCGAATACGCGGGTGCGGACCTTCTCGGCGACCTTGCGGGCGTTGTCGGCATTGGCGTCGAAGACACCGGTGAACTGCACAAGCCCGGCGGCGGCGAGTTCGCCATAGATACGGGCGTGTTCCTTGCCGAGGGAACCGGTGCCGATGACGGCGACACGGAGGGCGGATGAGTTGGCGTTGGCGGATGCGGAAGGCACGGCGTGAGCGTGACAGCACACGGCTGGACAAGACAAGAGCCCGGCTGGCCAACGGGCCGCCGCCGGATCCCAGGGCTGGTCGATCCAGATTGAGGGGTCCCGCAGCTTTTGAACTTTGCAGTTTGCGGGATGCCCTCCTAGCCTCCGCGCAATGTCAGATTTTGACGTCAAATACGTCGCCAACCTTGCCCGGCTCAGCCTGACCGAGGCGGAAGAACAGAAGCTCGGCTCCCAGCTCAACAGCATCCTCGGCTACATCGAGAAGCTGAAGGAAGTCGACGTCTCCAATGTCGAACCGACCGCCCACGCGTTTCCGATCGTGAACGTCTGGCGCGCCGACGAGATCAAGCCGGGCCTGACCAACGAGGAGGCCCTCCAGAACGCTCCGTCGAAGGCCAACGGCCTGTTCGTCGTGCCGAAGATCGTCGAGTAACCGCTTCCGCCATTCCGCCATGCTCCATTCCCTGACCATTTCCCAGCTCGCCGCCAAGCTCGCCAGCCGCGAGGTCACTTCCCGTGAAGCGACCCAGGCCTGCCTTGACCGCATCGCCTCCATCGACGGCCGCATCAAGGCCTTCACCAGCTACAACGCCGCCGATGCGCTGGCGCAGGCGGATGCCGCCGATGCGAAGATCAAGGCCGGCGCCAGCCACGCTCTGTTCCCGCTCCTCGGCGTGCCCATCGCCATCAAGGACGTGCTCAACGTAAAAGGCCATCCGCTCAACTGCTCGTCGAAGATCCTTGGTGATTTCATCTCGCCCTACGACGCGACCGTGATCGAGAAGCTGAAGGCTTCCGGCGCGATCGTGTTCGGCCGGCTGAACATGGACGAGTTCGCGATGGGCAGCTCGACGGAAAACTCCGCTTTTCAGACCACCAAGAATCCGTGGGACATTTCCCGCATTCCCGGCGGTTCATCGGGCGGTTCCGCCGCGGCCGTTGCGGCGGATGAGGCGTTCGCGACGCTCGGCAGCGACACCGGCGGTTCCATCCGGCAGCCCGCCGCGCTCTGCGGATGCGTCGGCGTCAAACCGACCTACGGACGCGTCTCGCGTTATGGACTGGTGGCGTTCGCCTCGTCGCTGGACCAGGTCGGGCCGTTCACCAAGGACGTCCGGGACGCCGCCACGATGCTCAACGTCATCAGCGGCCGCGATCCGAGGGACTCGAGCAGCGTTTCCGAACCCGTTCCTGATTACACCGCCGCGCTCGGTGGCGGCATCAAGGGCCTGAAGATCGGTCTGCCTAAGGAATACATGGTCGACGGCCTCGATCCCGAGGTGAAGGCGTCCGTCGACGCTGCGGTGAAGAAGTTGACCGAACTCGGTGCCGAAGTGGTCGAGATTTCCCTGCCGCACACGGACTACGCAGTCGCCGTCTACTACATCATCGCCACGGCCGAAGCGTCGTCGAACCTGGCGCGCTTCGACGGCATCCGTTACGGCAAACGGATCGACGGTGATTCACCGGAGAAGCTTTACGGCAACACGCGCGGCCAGGGTTTCGGGCCCGAGGTGAAACGCCGGATCATCCTCGGCACCTACGTGCTCAGCAGCGGCTACTACGACGCGTATTACCTGCGCGCCCAGAAGGTCCGCACGCTCATCCGGAACGACTTCCTTAAAGCCTTCGAGAAGGTGGACGCCATCGTCACGCCCACCACGCCGACGGCGGCGTTCAAGATCGGGGAGAAGGCCGATGATCCGTTGCAGATGTATCTCAGCGACATTTTCACCATCTCCTGCAACCTGGCGGGCATTCCCGGACTCAGCCTTCCTTGTGGTTTCACCAAGTCGCCGAAACTCCCGATCGGATTGCAGTTCCTTGGAAAGCCGTTCGGCGAGGAGACCATCCTGAAGATCGCGCATGCCTACGAGCAGGCGACCGACTGGCACACGCAGCGTCCTGCGCTCTGATCAGTTGGGCGTCGGCGGAGAGGACGGCTTGCCCAAGGACAGCGGCGTCGCGGCGGCGTGCGCCGGGTTGGGTTCGCCGAACTCGGAGGAGTAGTCGGCGCCGCACTTCGCGCAGCGCGCGGTCTGAAATTCGATCGTGCCGTTCCAATCGCAGGTTTCGCCGCACGCGTGGCAGCGGACGATGTAGCCCAACTTCCGCGCGGCGTGGTCGTGGTAGACCCGTTCAGCCGGCGATTCGAGGTCGGCCGCCTCGAGCGTTCCCAGCAGTTCGGCGGAAACGAGCGCGACGTTCGCGAGGCGCGAGGCCTGGCTGTTGATGACCGACTCGAAGCAGTTCCGGACCAGGCGGGCATTGCCGAAGTTTTCAGTGCGCTGCCCGTGGAGGAAGTGGAAGTGGTGGACGATCTTCTCCCGCAGCGCCGGCATCAGCCGGAGGCCGTGCCTGCGGCACATGCCGGAAAAGATTCGGAAAAGTTCACGGGCGTCGTAGTCGGGGAACTCGATGAACCGTGAGAAGCGCGAGTGCAGGCCGGGGTTCGAGTTGATGAAGTGCTCCATCGGTTCCGGGTAGCCGGCCACGATGACGATGAGGCGTTCACGGTCGTCCTCCATGCGCTTCAACAGGGCCTCGATGGCCTCCGCTCCGAAGTCCGTCTGGTCCTTGGCGAGGCTGTAGGCCTCGTCGATGAAGAGGATTCCGTCCAGCGCGGAATCGACCACGGAGTTCGTCCTCGGCGCGGTCTGTCCGACGTATTCCGCCACGAGACTGGAGCGGTCGCATTCGATCAGGTGCCCCTTCTTCAGCAGGCCGAGGGCGCGGTAGATGCGGCCCATGAGACGGGCAACGGTCGTCTTGCCGGTGCCGGGATTGCCGATGAAGACGGTATGGTAGCTCGTTGGAATGGCGGGTAGTCCCTGACGCGCGCGCATCTGTTGGAGCCGCGCAAAGTTCGTCAACTGCCGGACCTTCTCCTTCACCGCCGCAAGGCCGATGAGCTCATCGAGTTCGGCCAGCAGCGCGCCTAGTTCGTCGACGCCGCCAGTCATCCGTTCACCGGATCTGCGCGCGCCCGCGGCTGCGGCCGTGATCTGCTGCGAAACGTATTCCGTGATGCGCGTCTCGCGCGATGTCGCCGGCCCGTCGAGCACGGCGAAGGCCTCGCAGACCGCGCGCGCCGTGGCTTCGATGAAGGCGATCGCCTGCGGCGAAAGTTCGAGCTTGGCGGCGATGCGCATGACCTCGGCGAACTGCCGGTCCATTCCCTCGCGGACGTCCTTGGCCACCGCCTCGTGCATCTGGGCGACGCGTTCGCGCGACTGCGTGACGAACGTGTCGAGCGCGTCCTGGATGCGCACGCCCTTGGGCGCGGCATGGTCCGCGTTCAGCACCTGCAACCGGTCGCGGTGTTCGCCGCGGAAGAGCCCGACGAACCCGCCGGTCATCTCCTCCGGATCGCGGTTGTAAAGGCACGCGACCCAGAACTGCGCGGCCGCGTGCTGCGCCACCGTCTGGTCGCCGCGCGGGAAATAGGTTCCCCAGGCGGCTCCGACGAACTGCTTGAAGGCGTCGGCCAATGCCTGGATGAGATCGACTGTCGCGCCGGCCGTCGTCTCGAAGGACAGGCGTGGCGGCGTGGCGATCTCCAGATACTCCACCAGCAGGCGCCCGCCGAAAAGGCCCCGGGCGATTCCGCTGATCGCGGTGATCTCGCTGGCGGTGGCCTTCGCGACGCTCGGGAAGTGGGCTTCCAGCTTGGACCACGCGGCCAGGTATTTCCGGTCGGTTTCGAGAACCCGCTCCGCCTGAGCTTGGGGCAATCGGTCCGACTGCTGGAAGATCGCCACAATCTCGTCGCGGGACTGCGTGTCCAACGCGGCCTCGGCTGCGGCATCGGGCAGGAGACCGTGGCGGTCGACCGGGGGCACAAGGATGGATGCCAGGACTGATCCCGGGACGAGCGGATGGATCTCTGCGGTGGGGCCTGCCATGTGGGCTCCAGCAAACCCGGCCGGCACCTTTCCAGCCAAGCGGAATTCCTTTCGGTCTTCGGCAAACGCCCCGCCACAGGAAAACCGGTGCAAAGCCGCCGGTCGTGTGGCAGAACCGCCCCACGAAATTATGGAATACGAAGCGGTCATCGGCCTCGCGAGAGTCTTTAACCTAGGGAGACAGACTTGAGAAAACCCGTTGTCTATTTGTCAAAGTTCGAGAGCAGAATGGAGGATTTGGAGATTCAGTTTCAGCTCTTGCGATTGGCTCATTCCAGTCTCTCAAACAAGAGTTTCCAGGGCTTTTTCAAAAAACTGGCGGCCTCTCAAGCTCAAGAAAAGAAGCGAGAATGGGAAGAGTTTAAGCTCCTAATTGGCGATATGCCGCAGGGCAGGCTATCTGAATCTATAGATCGGGCTGCGCGTGAGGAGCAAAAGCAGATTCGCATGCGCTTTGGAAAATCTAATCAATATTTCTTCAAACAATTTGTGATTGATGGTCTTTGCCGTAGCCAACTGCTATTGGCTGTCGCGCATTTTGAATCATTCCTGAAAGACATTCATGAAGGGATTCTTTGGTGCCGTCCAAGCATCCTAGCCTTAAGAAATACCAATCGGCATATCACCCGAGAGGACTTGTTTACGAAAGGGTATGAAAAGGTCCTGGAAACTGAAATTTGTAGGGAAATTGACGATGTGGATAGGATGCCCGTGAAGAAACGGGCTACCTATTTCACGGAGACGCTGGCTTTGTCCTGGGGAGATGAAGACTTGATCAAGGAAATCGGGGCAGCTTCAGATGTTCGGAACGAGATTAGCCATGAAAACCCGGACAAGGTCATCAGCGAGGAATTTGTTTCGGGTGCAATTCTCGCTATCAAAAAGGTCGTGAAAACGTGCATTTTTGCCGCCACCCGTTCGCACCCTATGCAGTTTAAGTTGTCATAATATGGAATACGAAGCGGTCATCGGCCTCGAAACGCACGTCCAGCTCAAGACGAAGTCCAAGATGTGGTGCGGCTGCGCCAACGAATTCGGCGCGCTGCCCAACACCAACGTGTGCCCCGTCTGCCTCGGTCTCCCCGGTGTCCTGCCCGTCCCCAACGAGGAAGCCCTCAAGCAGACCGTCCTCGCCGGGCTACTCCTGAACTGCGAGATCCCCCGCTTCGCAAAATTCGACCGCAAGAACTACTTCTACCCCGACGCGCCGAAGAACTACCAGATCACCCAATTCGACAAGCCCAGCACGATTCGCGGCTACGTCGACTTCGAGTTCCAGGGAGGCATCTCCCGCGTCCACGTCACCCGCGCGCATCTGGAGGAGGACGTCGGCAAGAACTTCCATTTCGACCGCATCTCCGGCGTCGATTTCAACCGCGCCGGCGTGCCGTTGCTCGAGATCGTTTCCGAGCCCGACATCACCAGCCCCGACATGGCCTACGCCTACCTCAATGCCCTCACCGAGATCCTCCGCTACGGCGGCATCTCCGAGTGCAACATGGAGGAGGGCATGGTCCGTTGCGACGTGAACGTCTCCGTCCGTCCCGTGGGCCAGAAGGAATTCGGCGCCAAGATCGAGATCAAGAACATGAACTCCTTCTCCGGCGCCCGCCGCGCGTTGGAGTATGAGATCCCGCGCCAGATCGAGGTGCTAAAGTCCGGCGGCAAGCTCTTCCAATGCACCGCGCGCTGGGACGATCCCGCCGGCATCACCGAAGTCATGCGCACCAAGGAACAGGCGCACGACTACCGCTACTTCCCCGAGCCCGATCTCATGCCCGTCGCCCCCACCGATGATTGGCTGGCCGGCGTCCGGACGCGCGTCGTCGAACTCCCGCTCGCCCGCAAGCAGCGCTTCATGCGCGACTACCAGCTCCCCGCGCCCGACGCGCAGACTTTCGTCTCGGATGTGCCGCTGGGCGGCTACTTCGAACCCATCGCCAAGAAGTCGAAAAACCCCAAGGCCGTCGCCAACTTCGTCATCAACAACCTCCGCGCCAAGCTGACCGAATCCGGCACCACCCTGGCCGACGTCAAGTTCCCCGGTGAATCTTTCATCGAGCTGATCGACCTCGTGGACTCCGGCAAGATCAGCACCAAGATGGCGCAGGAAGTCTTCACCGAGATGTTCGCCACCGGCAAAGCCCCCGCCGCCATCGTGCAGGAAAAAGGCATGGCCCAGGTCAGCGACACCGGCGCCATCGAGAAGTTCTGCGACGATGCCCTCGCCGCCAATCCCAAGTCCGTGGCCGACTACAAGTCCGGCAACGTCATCGCCATCAACTTCCTCAAAGGCCAGGTCATGAAAATCTCCAAAGGCAAAGCCAACCCCGCCCTCGTCGGCGAGATTTTGGAGAAGAAGTTGAAGGAGTGAGCCTGACGCTGCTCGATCCTAGGCTGGGCGAATGGAGGGAAGATTTATGGATGATAAAGCGTTCAAAAAAACGTCCCACTTCCTTGAGAGGGCGAAGATTAATTCCCTCACCGGACGGCTGGCGTTGCCTGGGTTTACCACCATCAAATCTCCAGCGGTCGAGGTCAAAGTCCCAAAGGCAGGATGCAAGGTGTTCTTGGTTGGCGGGGATGGCGCGAGCCCGTCGGCTTGGCACAAAGCCGAGCTGGAACAGCTCGAAAGCGGGGCAGCGGCCATCCGCGACCTGAAGGCTGTTTTGGAAAGTCATTTGGGGCACATCATGACGCCCGAAGAGCGGCGTCAGGCTGGTTTGAGGGCTGCGGCCAAGCTGAGCGTGTCCGACGTGGTGGCGGACGATTCCAGAAAACTTCTTTTCCTGAACTTCAAGTCAGACGAGATGGACATCGACGAGCACGGGCTTGTGGCCATCCGGGAAAACGGCGAGTGGCGGTTGGATGATGGCGGGTTCATATCCAACTACATCCAAAACGCGACTGTTCCGGAGGATGCTGGCAATTCCGAACTGGTATCTCTGGTTGGCAAGTGGGTCTTGGATGAAGAAGCAACCGCCGAACTCTGCCGGAAAAAGGGGGCAGAATCGATGGTTCGAGCCAGCTTGAAGATTCTAAGGGGCGCGGAGTGGATCGTAACCGATTCACATCTCACAAATCGACATCCGACGAACTACAACTACGTCCTCAAACTTGTTTCGATCGAGATCAAGAACGGGCGTTGTCAAATTGCATTGGAGATCCCCGGGTTGAAAGAGCCTGAAGTTTGGAAACTGAAGATAAAGGGCGACCGCATTTTTGGATCTGGGTGTGTGATGAAAAGAGAATCAGCTTCGTAGTGCTTTGATGAATGACAACGGGATTCCGTCCCGTAGCCCAGGATTGCGAGGCACGAGCTACCCTGGGTGATCCGCTCCAAGATCCATCAACCCAGGATCGTCAGCGACGTCCTCAGCAAACACGTCGATCCGCGATAGGCCGCAGGATTGCATTGCTGGCTCGACGTCCGGCCTTTGATTCCGAAGCCTCCAACCGTCGCGCATGGCCCACATCCTCTTCATCACCGGCACGGATACGAACGTCGGCAAGACCGTGCTCAGCGTTCTGCTGACGCGGGAGCTTCTCCGTCGTGGTGTCGACGTCCGGGCGGTGAAGCCGCTGTGCTCCGGTGGACGGGAGGATGCGGAAGCACTGCTTGAGGCTCAAGGAAGGGCGGGCTTCCGGCCAGCCCCCGCTCGGGTGTCTTTGATTGCAGGAACCATCGGCCGCCCGCTAAAGCAGGGCAGGCTGGAAACCCGCCCTGCCTTGGATCAAATCAACCCATGGCACTTCGACGAACCGCTCACGCCGCTGGTCGCGTCGCGTCGCGCGGGAAAACCGCTGCATCGAAAGGAAGTCATGGCATTCCTCCGGAAATCGGCAGCGGGTTGCAACACACTGCTCGTGGAAGGCGCGGGCGGGTTGCTCAGTCCGTTGGGCGAAGATTTCGACGCGCGGGATCTAATCGTGGCGCTCAAGGCCACGCCATTGGTGGTCGCGCAGAACCGGCTTGGTGCGATCAACCAATCGTTGCTGGTGATGGACGCGCTGCCCGAGTCGATCCGACGCAAGGCGCAACTGGTCCTGATGCAGCCAGAGCTGGCGGACGTTGTCTCCGGGACCAACGTGGATGTCCTGAGGGAACGACTCGGTTCCGCCCGGGTTCACCTTGTGCCGCACCTCCCCGCGGAGCACCTCCAAAAGCTGACGGCGTTCCGACTGCCCGCTTCCTTGCGGGCTTCGTTGCAGCGTTTGGCGAAGTCGGTCTGCGCCTGAAACGTTGATTGCGTCCTTGCCAGAAAACGTGGAGCGGATTGCTTGCGAAGCTGAACTCCCCGGACAGCCTGTGCGGCCAACCCTCGGCGAGGCGGACGAGTGGAACTTGCTCGAATGCCGAAGTTCATCAGCACCGCCTTAGCAACGGAAGTCAGCCTACGCCGGGACAGTCCCATCGCTTGGTGGAAGGCGGATTGATCGGCAACGGGCCGCCGCGCCGGCCATGGCCTCCTCACGTCGGCGGCTGCCGGAGATTCGGCCTTGTTCGGCCGAGATGCCGGGCGTATTCCGGGACCATCGCATGAAAGGACTGAAGTGGGTGGGCATCTTTGGCGGAGTGATTCTGCTGCTGGTTTTGGCCAGCCTGGGATTCCGCGCCGTGCAGGAGCGGGGAATCGCCGGGAAACTAGCCAAGCTCCGCGATCGAGGCCATCCGACGACGATGGCCGAGCTGAACGCGTGGTATGTCGCCGTGCCCGCCGAGAGCAATGCCGCGCTGGGAGTGCTGGCGGCGATGGAGATGTTCCCATCCGTGGTGCCGGACAAGCTGCCCCTTGTGGGATTGGGGGCGGCCCGAGTGGAACGGTTCGACGCTTGGAGCGATGAAGCTCGATCGCTGGCGCGGAAGCATGTCGCTTCCAATTCTACAGCCTACGCGGCCTTGGTTCAGGCGCTACGGCTGCCAGCCTCGCGGTATCCGGACACGATCTCATTCTCGGCTTCGATCATCCATCACCTGACCCAAGTCAAAGCTTCCACGCAAAATCTTACTCTCGCGGCACACTTGGCGGCAGAGGAGGGAAAGAGCGAAGAAGCGACGGCTGCGGTCGTAAACGCATTTCTAGTTGCGCGGACCTTGGAACCGGAACCCCTCTTAATCTCCGCTCTCATTCGGAACTTTTGCGTTGGTATGGCGGTGTCTTCGAGTGAACGCATCGTCAACCGGGTGGAACTGACGGACGACCAGTTGGCGCGTGTTCAGGCGCAGGTGGCGTCGGTTCTTTCGACGAATGTCTTCGCGAGGATGTTGGCCGGCGAGACGGCGTTTGGGCTCGATAATTTTGCGGCGGGTTCAGCGCGGATGGGAGCGATGGCGAACCTGAGTGGGGCGGGAACTCTAGGGTCGGCGGCAGGGAGCTCTTTCGGATACACGCTCTATACTTGGTCGGGGTTGAAGGGGGCCGATCACGAATGCTATCTCGACGCGATGATCCGGTTGCAGGAGGCGGCCAACGAGGAATTCCCGCAGCGGCTGACCACGGTTTCCAACATCGCTTACGAAGTCATTGGCGACACCAATGGGTTTCCATTTGTCAAAGCCATGAGCCGAATGGTGATTCCATCTTTGGCGAAAGGCTCCTCACGCGAGGCCCGCCTGATTGCCACGCTGCGCTGCGCTCTGGCGGCGCTGGCGGTGGAACGGTTCCGGATAGCGCACGGAGGAACGCTCCCCGTCGGCTTGGCGGACTTGGTTCCCCAGTATTTCGCCGCCGTCCCTTCTGATCCCTACGACGGGAAGCCGCTCCGGTTCAAACCGCTGAAGAAGGGTTTTGTCGTCTACAGCCTCGGCGAGGACGGCGACGACGATGGTGGCCGACCCAGAAAGATCGGCGGCGAGTCGACGACCGACTACGACGTGACCTTCCGGATCGAACGCTGAGCCGCTTCCAAAAAGCTCAGGCGGTGGAGAGGTCTTTCTCAACTGGGTAGCGCAGGCCTCCGGCCTGCAGGTTCTGGGCGTCGCGCCCGGAACAGTTTGGTGCTTCCGCTCGAAGCCTAATTGCGGGACAACGAGCGTGCCCGCCGGACGGATGTCTGAACGCTTCAGCTGATTGGGTATTGATGCTCCGCGTGGAGCCGCTACCACGCTTTCCGGCGAGGACGCCGGACAGGGCTGGCCGGAGGCCTGCGCCACCCTGCCGAAGCTGATCACCCGTGTGATACCGCCTGCAACTGCAACCGCTTCTCCCCGATTTTTGCCGCGCTTTTGAAACCCTGGCTTGGGTGAACGAGGTAGCTCCGGGCTTTCGGGTGGCGCAGGCCTCCGGCCTGCAGGTTCTGGGCGTCGCGCCCGGAACGGATTGGTGCTTCCGCCCGAAGCCATGATTGCGGGACAACGAGCGTGCCCGCCGGACGGATGTCCGAACGCTTCAGCTGATTGGGTATTGATGCTCCGCGAGGAGCCGCTACCACGCTTTCCGGCGAGGACGCCGGAAAGAGCAGGCCGGAGGCCTGCGCCACCCGAACCTGCCACCCCCGGAGTGTTTGGGGTCGAAAGCACTTCCGATATCGCCATTCGCCCAAGTCCGCATTTGCGTCCGAACTGCGCTTGGACATTCTCCGTCGCAGCCTTGCCCATGAACTTCATCAACCGCCTCTGTGTTGTCTCGCTGGCTTTGGCCGGCTCACTGGTTGCCATCGCCGCTTCCGCCGCGGAACCGCTCTGGCTCCGGTATCCGGCCATCTCGCCGGACGGAAAGCAGATCGCCTTCAGCTATCGCGGCGACATCTACCTCGTCCCGGCCAAGGGCGGGCAGGCCGCGCCGTTGACGATCCATGACGCGCACGACTTCATGCCCGTCTGGTCGCACGACGGGAGGCAGATCGCCTTTGCCTCGGATCGCCATGGCAACTTCGACGTCTTCGTCATGCCGGCTGCGGGCGGCGAACCGGTCCGCGTCACGGCCAACTCGGCGCATGACTACCCGAGCGACTTCTCGCCCGACGGCAAATACGTGCTCTTCACCTCGCAGCGTCGCGACACGCGGACAAATATCCAGTTTCCATCGGCAGCGTTGGCCGAGCTTTACCGCGCGCCCGTTGTGGGTGGTCCGGCCGAGATGGTCTTCACCACGCCGGCGCAGGACGCACGCTACGACAAGGCCGGGAAACGCATCCTCTACCACGACCGCAAGGGCTACGAAAACGAGTGGCGCAAACACCACGTCTCGCCCATCGCACGCGACGTCTGGATGTTCGACTCCGGCTCGGGCAAGCACACCAAGCTGACCGACTTCGGCGGCGAGGACCGTAACCCGCTCTGGTCGCGCAAGGAGGACGAGGCGTTCTTCCTCAGCGAACGCAGCGGCAGTTTCAACGTTTGGAAGCTCTCGTTGAAGGAGCCGGCGAAGGTTGCCCAGATCACGCAGTTCACGAACCACCCGGTGCGCTTCCTCAGCATGAGCGACGGAGGGGCGCTGTGCTTCAGCTGGCATGGTGAACTCTACACCGTCGGTTCCGGTGGCGGGAAACCGGCGAAGGTGCCCGTGACGATCCTGACCGGTCCGAAGCGCAACGAGGCCAGCTTCACCAGCGCGGCGACCGACGCGACGGAGATGGCGCTTTCGCCCAACGGCAAGGAGATCGCCGTCGTCGTGCGGGGCGAGATCTTCGTCAGCTCCATCGACCACAAGATCACCAAACGCATCACCAACACGCCCGAGCAGGAACGCTCCGTGAGCTTCAGCCCGGACGGCCGCAAGCTGCTCTACGCGGGTGAACGCGGCGGCAGTTGGAACCTCTACGAGACGAGCATCGCCCGGACGAACGAGCCCTACTTTTACAACTCCACGATCCTGAAGGAGGAGGCGCTGCTGAAGAACGGCGAGGAGAACTTCCAGCCGAAGTATTCGCCCGACGGCGCGGAGGTCGCGTTCCTGGAGAACCGCACGACGCTCAAGGTCATCGGTGTCACCAACAAGGTCGCCCGCCTGATCCTGCCCGGCACGTTGAACTACTCCTACAGCGACGGCGACCAGCACTTCGACTGGTCTCCCGACGGGAAATGGTTCCTCAGCACGTTCCTCGACAAGTCGCGTTGGTCTCGCGAAGTCGGTCTGATCAGCGCGACGGGCACCAACCCGATCGTCAACCTCACCCTCAGCGGCTACGAAGATGAGCGCGCCCGCTGGATGATGGGCGGCAAGGCGCTGATCTTCGCCAGCGACCGTTACGGCATGCGCAGCCACGGCAGTTGGGGCGCGAACGACGACGTCATGGGCATGTTCCTCACCCAGGAAGCCTTCGACCGTTTCAATCTTTCCAAGGCCGATCTCGAACTCGTGAAGGAACGCGAGAAGAAGGACGAGCCCAAGAAAGACGAGGCGAAGAAGGACGATTCCAAGAAGGACTCCGGCTCCTCGACCAATGCGGCCGCCAAACCGAAGGACAAGAAGGTCGAGCCGATCAAAATCGAACTGAAGAACATCGAGGACCGCGTCGTGCGTCTGACGACCCATTCCTCCGCTCTTGCAGATGCCGTGCTCACGCCCGATGGCGAAAAGCTGCTCTACCTCGCCAAGTTCGAGGGCGGCCACGATCTCTGGCTCCAGAAGCCGCGCGAGAAGGAAACAAAACTGCTCGCTAAGTTGAACGCCGAAGGCGGTCAGCTGAAATTGGACAAGGACGGGAAGAACGTCTTCGTCCTCGCGGGCGGCAAAATCACGAAGGTCGACGTCGAGTCCGGCAAACAGGAGGCCGTCAGCTACGCGGGCGAGATGGTCCTGAACCTCGCGAAGGAGAGGGAATACATCTTCGAGCACGCCTGGCGTCAGGTCTTGAAGAAGTTCTACACGACGAATCTCCACAACGTGGACTGGGCCTTCTACCGCCGCGAATATGAGAAGTTCCTCCCGCACATCGACAACAACTGGGACTTCGCCGAGTTCCTCAGCGAGATCCTCGGCGAGCTGAACGCGTCCCACACCGGCTCCGGCTATCGCGTCAGCCGCACTGGCGGCGACGCCACGGCGGCGCTCGGGCTCTTTCTCGAACCGGCGGTCGGCGGTCCCGGATTGCGCGTGGCCGAAGTGATTGAGAGAGGGCCGTTCGACCGCGCCGAATCGCAGGTCAAGGCGGGCACCATCATCGAGAAGATCGACGGCGTGGACCTGACGCCAGCGACCGATCCCGATCCGCTCCTCAACCGCAAGTCCGGCAAACCCACCCTGGTCTCCTTGCTCGACGTCGCTTCCGGCAAACGCTGGGAGGAAACCGTGAAGCCCATCAACAAGGCGGCCGAGGACGAGCTGCTCTACGAACGTTGGGTGAAGAGCCGCCGCGAGGAGGTCGACCGTCTCAGCAAGGGACGCCTCGGCTACGTCCATGTGAAGGGCATGAACGACGCCAGCTTCCGCGAAACGTTCTCCGAAGTGCTCGGGCGCAACAGCGGCAAGGAAGGCATCGTCATCGACACCCGTTTCAATGGCGGCGGCTGGTTGCACGAGAACCTGGCCGACCTGTTCCGGGGCATCGCGCCGTATTTCACCTACGAACCTCGGGGCAACAAGATCGGCGACGACCCGATGTTCAAGTGGATCAAGAAGTCGGTCGTGCTGCAGAGCGAGAGCAACTACTCCAACGCCCACATGTTCCCGCTCCTCTACAAGACCATGAACCTCGGCCAACTCGTCGGCACGCCCGTCGCCGGCACCGGCACGGCCGTCTGGTGGGAGACGCAGCAGGACAAGACGATCTACTTCGGCATTCCGCAGGTCGGCGTGAAGGACCGCCAGGGCCGCTACCTGGAAAACCAGACGTTGCTTCCCGACTTCGAGGTCTACAACGACCCCGAGTCCGCCTCGGCCGGCCGGGATCTCCAGTTGGAGAAGGCCGTGGAAGTGCTGCTGAAGTGAGCCCGAGGGGATTTAGAGTGTCTTCAACTCAGCTGCGGAGCAGCGGCAGAGAATAGCCCCGGGCGTGAGCCCGGGGTTGGACGGCAGGAAGAGCGAGCTCCGGAGGAGCGGCAGATTCAGGCTCTTCCGCTCCTCCGGAGCTTTTGAGAACGTGGAAAACAAATCCACAGCTCACGCTGTGGGCTACTATCTGCCGCACCTCTGGTGCTGGAAGTCAGCCGGTATAGGTTGATGGCAAGCTGTGACCGCAGCGCGGATGGATCCACCACGGCGACGCCCTAAGCTTCGACAGCCGGAATACCTCCGATTGCCCGTTGAATCCGTCGGGGAGCTTTCCTAGTTTCTCGTCCAGCGACAACCCCGGAACGCCCAACACGACATTCGAACGCGATGAAACTCTTCTCCCGAAAATCATTCCTCACCCTCGGCGCCCTCGCCGCCACCGGCGTGCTCATGACCGGATGCGGGGGTGGTGGAGCGCCCGAAGCCGGAGCCGGCGCGACGATCAAGATCGGCGAATACGCCTCGCTCACGGGCAGCGAGGCCGCCTTCGGCCAGTCGTCGCACAAGGGCACCCAGCTGCTCGTCGAGGAGATCAATAAGGCTGGCGGCGTTCTCGGCAAACAGATCGAGTTGGTCACTGAAGACAACCAGTCCAAGGCCGGCGAATCCGCCACCATCGTCAAGAAATTCATCAGCCGCGACAAGGTCGTCGCCATCCTCGGTGAAGTCGCTTCCGGCCGTTCCCTCGAGGCCGGCCCGATTTGCCAGGCGGCCGGCATCCCGATGGTTTCACCCTCGTCCACCAACCCCAAGGTGACCGAGGTCGGCGACTACGTTTTCCGCGTCTGCTTCATCGATCCCTTCCAGGGCAAACTCCTCGCTGATTTCGCGACCAAGACGCTCAAGGCCAGGAAGGCCGTCGTGTTGTCCGACGTCTCGGCCGCCTACAGCGTCGGCCTTTCGACCTTTTTCAAGGAAGCTTTCACCGCGGCCGGCGGAACCATCCTCGCCGAGCAGAAATACGCGTCGAAGGACAAGGACTTCAAAGCCCAGCTCACGGCCATCAAGGCGCTCAACCCCGACGTCATCTGCGTGCCCGGCTACTACACCGAAGTCGGCCTGATCGTGAAGCAGGCCCGCGACCTCGGTGTCAACGTGCCCATCTTCGGCGGCGACGGCTGGGAAGCGCCCGAGCTCATCCAGATCGCGGGGGGTGAAGCGCTGAAGAACACCTTCTACTCCACGCATTTCTCGCCTGCCCAGGACAGCCCGATGGCCAAGAAGTTCGTCGAAGGCTTCAAGGCGAAATTCGCCGGGGAAGTTCCCGA
>JBBRDN010000080.1:0-17392 GCA_038203875.1 Verrucomicrobiota bacterium | reverse complement strand
CGAGTATTTCCTCAACAAGACCTCCTGCCGGCTCCGTGACATCCAGCAGTTCTTCGCCGGCACGGGCATGGGCAAGACGAGCTACTCGATCATGGCCCAGGGCAACATCACCCAGATCCTCTCGGTGAAGCCCGACGACCGCCGCCTCGTCTTCGAGGAAGCCGCCGGCATCACCAAGTTCAAGGCACAGAAGAAGGAGGCGCTCCGCAAGCTCGAGCACACCGACCAGAATCTCCTGCGCGTCCAGGACCTCATCAAGGAGGTCAAACGCCAGATCGGTTCGCTCCAGCGGCAGGCCGGCAAGGCCAAGCGCTACAAGTCGCTCATGATCGAGCTGCTCCACCTCGACACCCAGCTGGCGAGGCACCAGTTCGACATCCTCCAGGGAGAAATCAGCGAACGCTCCGTCGCGGCGGAGAAGACAAAGGTTGAACTCGAAGTCGTCAACGAATCCGTCCTCCGTTGCGAAGACGAGATCCTTCAACTGCGTTCGCGGCAGAGCGAACTGGAGCAGGACATCTCGCTCCACCAGCAGCAGGGCCTCGAGATCAAGGCGTTGATCGACCGGCACGATAATCGTATCCGGATCAACGAGGAGCGGTTGCTCGAACTGGAAGAACAAAACCTGAAGGCGCTCCGGGAGATCGCCGAGGCCGAGGAGCGCAAGCGCACCGCCGAAGCCGAGCTGGTGCAGGTCAACGAACGCCTCGCCGTCGCCCAGGATCAGCTCGCGCTGCAACGCGCCGCCTTGGAAGAGAAACGTCAGGACGTTCAGGCCATCGAGTCGGATCTCAGCCGCGTGGCCGATGGCCTTCGGCGCGCCCAGTCCGAGGCGTTCAACAACGGCCAGCAGCTTTCCCGTGCCCGCAACGAGATCAACACGCTCGATCTTCAGCAGCAGGGCAATGTCATCCGCCTTGAGAAGCTCAACTCCGAGAAGATCCAGGTCGAGGAGGAGACCGCTCGGCTCAACGCCCGCTTGACGGAATTCGAGGTCAACGTCGAAGCCGAGAAGCTCAACGTCCAGACCGCGCGCGGCACGGTCGATGAACGGCAGGCCCGTCTGCGCGAACTTCAGCAGGAACTCCAGCAGGCCGGTCACGAACTGGATCAGCTCGTCCGCCAGCAGGCCGAGAAAAAGTCGCGGCTCAACGTGCTTGAACAGCTCGACACCCAGCACGAGGGCTTCGGTGCCGGCGCGCTCGCTGCGTTGAAACAGAGCCAGAGCGTGCTCGGTTCATTGGCCGACAAGATCCGGGTTCCCGATCAATACATCGCCGCCGTCGAAGCCGCGCTTGGCCAGAATCTCCAGCTCGTCCTCACGGAACAGCCCGAGGCCGCGCAGACCATTCTCGACGACCTCCGCAACAACAAGAAGGGCAAGGCCAGCATCGCCGCCCTCGCGCTGAAGAGTTCTTCAGCCGTTCAGTCCTCTGCTGTCCCCGTTCCCGCCGGTGCGACTTTGGCGCTCTCTGTCATCGAGATCGACGACTCCTCGCGTCCGCTGATCGAGTTCCTCCTCGGCCGCACCTTGATCGTCGTCGATCTCGCCGCCGCGACGGCCGGCTTCCGCGAAAGCGATGGCGCCTTCGACTTCGTCACGACCGACGGTGAACTCCTCAGTCGTGCCGGCATATTCACGGGTGGTTCCGCCGGCAACGGGAACAACGGCAAAGCCCCCTCTTCGATCCTCGGCCGCAAGAACCAGATCGCCGAACTCCAGTCGCAGCTCGCCGTCCTTGCCTCACAAGTCGAGGAAGCCAGCCGGCAGCGCGCGGCCATCCAGAGCGAGCAGACCGTTATCCAGGCCAGCATCGAGCAGGCCCGCACCGAGCTGCGCCAGCAGGAGGTTGCCGTTGCCAGCCGCGAAGGCGAGTTCCGCGCCTTGCAGAACGGCCAACGACAGCTCACGCAAAAGCTGCAGAACGTCTCCTTCGAGTTGAACAATCTTTCAGGAGCCGAACGCGAAGCCGCCGAGAGACGGGCGCAGTTCGCCGCCCGCATCGCCGAGCTGGAGAACCAGGAACAGGGATTCTCCGCCCGCGTTTCCGAACTCACCGCCGAGTTGGAACAGCTCCGCAGCCAGCGTGACGCCTCCAACGCGGCCTTGACCGAAGCCCGGGTCACCTTGACCGGCGAAGAGCAGCAGGCCGGAGCCCTGGTTCGTCAGCGGATCCCGCTCGAAGCCCGCATCCATGAGCTCGGCCAGCTGATCGAAGTCCGCCGGCGCGAAGGCTCGTCCTTCATCGGCCGCAAGGAACAGTTCGAGAACGAGATCACGGAATCCCGTTCCGAGACTTCCCGCCTCGTCCATGAGCGCGAACAGAACAGCCTCCAGACCGCCGAGCTCGTCGACCAAAAGCGCGGGCAGGACGCGGACATTGCCCACCGCGAAGACGAACTCCGAGGCCAGCGCCGGCGTCTGACGGATCTCCAGTCACTTCGCGGCCAGCTCGACGTCGAGCTCACCCAGAAGTCGATGGCCGTGCAGAACCTCCGCGAGCGCGTCCAGCAGAAGTATCAGCTGAGCCTCGACGACATCCGCAGCGAGTGCATCACCATCACCGACGCCAGCGAAGGCCAGTCAAAGGTCGAGACCCTCACGCCCGAAGAGATGGAGTCGCGCGGCCTCAGCACCGACTGGGACAAGGTCGCCGAACAGGTTTCCGTCCTGCAGAAGCGCGTCGACGAGATGGGCCCGGTGAACCTTGTGGCCATCGAGGAATACGACGAGACCGAGCAGCGCTACAATTTCCTCAACCAACAGAACGACGACCTCGTCAACGCGAAGACCCAGCACATGGACGTCCTGGGCAAGATCAACACGAAGACGAAGGAGATGTTCCTCACCACATTCCACCAGATCCGCGACAACTTCCGCGCCATGTTCACCGAGATCTTCGGCGGCGGTAAGGCGGACCTCATCCTCCAGGAAGGCGAAGACCCGTTGGAAGCCGGCATCGAAATCGTGGCCCGTCCTCCCGGCAAGCAGCTCCAAAGCATCACGCTCCTGTCCGGCGGCGAACAGACCATGACCGCCGTGGCGTTGCTCTTCTCCATCTACCAGGTGAAGCCCTCGCCCTTCTGCGTGCTCGACGAGTTGGACGCGCCGCTCGACGAGTCGAACATCAACCGCTTCATCAAGGTCCTCCAGCGCTTCCTGACCGAGAGCCAGTTCATCGTCATCACGCACAACAAGCGCACCATCGGCATGGCCGACGCGCTCTACGGCGTGACCATGCAGGAACACGGCATCAGCAAACTCGTCAGCGTGAAGTTCCACAAATCCGACGAACAACCCGACGCCCTCCCCGCCAACGCCCGTCCGCTGGTCCCCGAAAACCCCGTCGCCCCCGATAGTCCCCTTGCAGCCGAGAAGGCCGTCGAAGTGGCCGAGGCCGAGTTTGTCATGGCGAAGTAGCTCGGCAGCGACACCTCGTTTGAAGGCGGCGGAGTCAAATCCGCCGCCTTTTCAGTTTCGGCATCAAGTGTCTCTGGTCCTGGCGAGTGGTGACTCGCCTCCGGTCTCGTGATACCCAACGTGCGTGAACCCGAATCGCAGACGTTTCCTGGGAACAGCGGCCGTCGCCGCCGCTCTAGCACCGAGACTTCTGTTGGGCGCTGGGACCGGGCCGCTCAAAGCCGCCGTGATCGGGCATACGGGGCGCGGCGACTATGGGCACGGGCTGGAGGGCATTTTCCTGAACCGGCCCGGCATCGAGCTGGTGGCGGTGGCCGATCCGGATGAAGCGGGGCGGAAGAAGATAGCCGACAAGATCCAGGCGCCCAGGTCGTATGCGGACTACCGGGAGATGTTGCCCACGGAGAAGCCGCAGCTCGTTTCTGTGGCGATGCGCCATGGCGATCTGCACCACGAGATCATCCTCGCGTGCCTGAAGGCCGGCGCGCACGTGTATGCGGAGAAACCCTTCGCCCGCACCCCGGCCGAGGCCGACGCACTGATCGTGGAGGCCGATCGACGCGGGCTCAAGATCGCCGTCGCGCATACGATGCGGCTCGCTCCGCAGATGACGCGGTTCAGGCAGGCGCTGCGCGAAGGACTGATCGGCGACGTCGTCGAGATGCGGGCTTACGGAAAGCAGGACGCGCGCGCTGGCGGCGAGGATCTGATGGTGCTCGGCAGTCATCTCATGGATCTCATGCGCGCCATCGCCGGTGATCCGATCTCCTGTAGCGCCCGCGTGCTCCAACAGGGACGCACGATCACGAAAGCGGATGCCCGGCTGGTGAAGGACAACGTCGGGCTGGTCGCCGGGGATGAAGTGTTCGCCTCCTATGGCTTCGCCAAAGGAATCAACGCTTCGTTCACCAGTTCGGCCAGGTTCCATGAAACGGTCGGCGAATGGGGTCTGGAAGTTCTCGGCAGCAAAGGCGCGGCGCGGATCAACTGCGACGTGCCCGGCCTCGTGTTCATCCGTCGTAGCGGCAAGTGGACTTCAGCCGGTCGCACGGACGACTGGTTGCCGCTCGATGCAAAGGACCTCCGGACCATCGCGCAGACCAAGTTGAACCCGGTGACCGATTGGTTGGATGCGATCGCCGCCGACCGCGAACCGGAATGCAGCGGCCGCAACGGTGCATGGGCCGTCGAGATGATCATGGCCGTCTATCAGTCGGGCTTGGCCGACGGCGCGAGCATTCCGTTTCCCCTGAAGCTCCGGACGCATCCGCTCGCACTGTAGCGCGCGGCCTCCGGGCTTGCCTGTCGCCTCCGCCGGATCAAATTCTTCCTTATGCCCCAACCGCGAACCCACGCTTTTCTGCGCGCTGCTGTCGCGATGGCACTGTGCGTAGGGTTTGGTTCGACTGCGGTGCTTCTCAATGGATGTGGCGAACAGAAGAAGGGTTCCGTCGCGCGGGTTGGCTCGGCGCCGGCCGATCAGGGTTCTCTGACCGGAAAATCCGGCGCTCAAGCGGGCAACAAACCTCCCGGCTACACCGGTTCGGCCGCCTGTCAGGAATGCCATGAGACCCAGCACAAGAGCTGGCACCGGTCGTTTCATCGGACGATGACGCAGACGCCGGACGGCGACCGGATCCATGCGGACTTCAACAACATCACGCTCCTGCTGGGGGACGAGCAGTTCCATCTGTCGATGGAGGGAACCAACCGCTGGGTCACCATCACCGATCTGGCTCCCGAAGTGGCGCCGGGGCAGCCGAAGCCGGAGCCGTTCAAGATCCAGCCGAGCCTCGTCACCGGATCCCATCACATGCAGGTCTTCTGGCTGCCGGGCGGAACGGATGGCGATGCGCACGTCGGCTTTCCTTTCACCTGGTTGAACGAGGAACGCCGTTGGGTCCCCCGGCACGACACGTTCATCCGCGACCCCGACGCCCAACCGCCGGTTGAGGTCTGGAACGGCACGTGCATCCGTTGTCACACGACCGGCGCTCAACCGGGATGGGATGCGACGGAGAAGATCTTCCACACCCGCACCGCCGATCTCGGGATCTCCTGCGAGGCCTGTCACGGGCCCGGTGAAAAGCACATCGGACACTGGCGCACCGAAAAGTCCGCGGGCCGAACCAAGCTGGCCGATGGCGCACGCGACGCGACAATCGTGCATCCGGAACATCTGCCGCCCCAGCGGGCGTCGCAGATCTGCGGCTCGTGCCATTCGATGAAGTGGTTCGACAAGTCGGAGAACTGGTCCGTCACCGGATTCCGCTATCGGCCCGGCGACGACCTCGACGCGACGACGCCGGTCATGCGGCCAACCCAACTAGACAGGCAGCCCTGGCTGAAGGACGCCGCCGCGAAACATCCGGCCTTGCTCGACGAGTTCTTTTGGAAGGACGGCATGGTCCGTGTGTCCGGCCGTGAGTTCAACGGCCTGATCGAATCGCCCTGCTTCCAGCACGGCACGGCGAAGGCCACGATGTCCTGCCTCTCGTGCCATTCGCTCCACAAGAGCGAGCCCGACGACCAACTCGCACGCGGAATGGAGGGCAACCAGGCCTGCCTGCAATGCCACGAGAAGATGCGTTCCGACGTCCCGGCCCACACGCGGCACGGCGCCGCTTCGAACGGATCGCTCTGCTACAACTGCCACATGCCGCACACGACCTACGGCGTGCTCAAGGCCATCCGCAGCCATCAGGTTTCCAGTCCGACGATCGCCTCCGAACTCGCCACCGGCCGTCCCAACGCCTGCAACCTCTGCCACCTCGACAAGCCGCTTTCGTGGACCGCCGACAAACTGACCGGATGGTTCAAGCAGCCGGTGCCGGTGTTGAACTCCGAGCAGAAGGACGTCGCCGCCGGGATCCGTTGGACGCTTCAGGGCGACGGCGGCGTGCGTGCCTTGATTGCCTGGCATTACGGCTGGGAACCCGCCAAGCAGGCCAGCGGCACGGCGTGGATGTCGCCGTTCCTGAACCAGCTTCTCAATGACGACTACGCGGCCGTTCGCCTCATCGCCGGCCGTTCGCTCAAACGCCTGCCGGGTTTCGAAACCTTCGCCTACGATCCTGTCCCGGGTTCGAAGGCGCGGTCGGCGGTTCAACTGCCGTTCGTTGGAAAGGTGCCGGTTGGCGGGACGGACAATACCTCTTTGTTGTTCACGGGAGGCCGGGTGGACACGAACCGCATCGCCCGGTTGTTGGAAGGCCGTGACCGGCGAATCGTCCGGCTTCGCGAGTAGGCGCTCATCCGGCAACAGCTCGACGACCAGCGTTGCCCACCGGCCCGCGTTGTCCTATTCGTCTCGCATGGCCGACCCGATCCTCATCGCCATGGGTTGATCGCGGGAGCCACCGGCACCGGCAAGACGGTCACGTTGCAGGCGTTGGCCGAAGGTTTCAGCAAGCTGGGCGTGCCGGTTTTCATGGCGGATGTGAAAGGCGACCTCGCCGGCATCAGCCAGGCCGGAGGTCAGTCGACCAAGGTGCGCGAACGGTTCCGGCAACTCGGGCTTGAGGAAACGGGATTCGCCGCATGCCCCGTTACGTTCTGGGATGTCTACGGCGAGACCGGTCATCCGGTCCGCGCGACGGTCTCCGAAATGGGCCCGCTGCTTCTGTCCCGCCAATTGCAGCTCAATGAAACCCAGGCGGGCGTGCTCAACATCGTGTTCCGCGTGGCGGACGAGCAGGGAATGCTGCTGCTCGACCTCAAGGACCTCCGCGCGATGGTCCAGTTCGTCGGTGAGAACGCGTCGCAGTTCACGGCGGCCTACGGAAACGTTTCGCCGGCGAGCATCGGCGCGATTCAACGCGGACTGTTGACGCTGGAAGGGCAGGGCGGGGCGAAGTTCTTCGGCGAACCCGCGCTCAACTTTGCGGACCTTCTCCAGACCGACTCGTCGGGCCGTGGCGTGGTCAACATCCTGTCGGCTGATCGGCTGCTGCAGGCGCCCAAGACGTATTCCACGTTGCTGCTGTGGATGCTTTCCGAGCTGTTCGAGAACTTGCCCGAAGCGGGTGACATGCCAGTGCCGAAGCTCGTTTTCTTCTTCGACGAAGCGCATCTGCTGTTCGCCGATGCTCCGCCCGCATTGCTCGAGAAGATCGAACAGGTCGTCCGCCTCATCCGATCCAAGGGCGTCGGGGTTTTCTTCGTGACCCAGAATCCGCAGGACATCCCGGACCGGGTCCTCGGCCAGTTGGGAAACCGTGTGCAGCACGCGCTGCGCGCCTTCACCCCGCGGGATCAGAAGGCGATCCGCGCCGCGGCCGAAACGTTCCGGGTGAACCCGAAGATTGATACCGAGACGGTGCTGACGCAGCTGGCCGTGGGAGAAGCCCTGGTGTCGTTGCTCGATGAACGGGGACAACCGACCATTGTGGAACGGGCGTTCGTTGTTCCGCCGCGCAGCCAGATCGGACCCATCGCACCGGAACAGCGGAAGCAGTTGCTGGCTTCATCGCTCGTGGCGGGTGTCTACGAGCAGATGGTCGATCGCGAGTCCGCCTACGAACGGCTGGGCGCGACCCACGCCAAGCCGCCCGCGATCGAGAAGGAGGAACCGGGTTTCTTCGCCAAGATCTTCGGCGGTGGTTCCACGCCGGCCGCTCGTCCTGCCACGGGACGTGGCCGTCAGCCCGAAGGCCTGGGAACGACCATGGCGAAGAGCGCTGTGCGAACGATCGGCAGTTCCATCGGCCGTGAAATCGTCCGCGGGGTTCTTGGCTCCATCTTCGGCGGCCGGAGGCGCTGACCCGGTCCAGGGCGTCACAGCGACGCCATCTTCTTTCCGCGGACGAACCGGTGGCATTCCACGCAGTTCATCGTCATGCGCACGTAGGCCAGCGTGGCCGAATCGAGGTTGGCCTCGACGGCTCCGCGTTCCAGCGCGTTGACGCTGCGGCGGAAGTTGGCCTTGTGCTCCTGGTATTCCGGGCTGTCGAAGTTCGGCCAGTCCGGCGCGTTGCCGAGCGCCTTCAGCTTCCGGGCCGCAGCGAGCAGGATCTCGAAGTCGCCGGCCGTGACGCCTTCCAGCGCCTTCTGCGAATGGTCCAGCTTGGTTCGCATGACCTCGCGGGTGGCGCGGCTGCTTTGGGCGGTGGCGATGCCGATCCAGCCGGCGAGGGCCAAGGCGCCGACAGTGAGTAGGAGAAGTCGTTTGTTCATGGGTATCTTTTTGAAACCGGTTCAGGCGGAGAATCCGAAGCGAAACCTTTCCTCATCCGCCTTGATGCGAAGGGAGACGCAAAGGAGGCGCGCGGTGATCTGCTGGGCCGCGGCCTTCACAAGGCGGTCGGCCTCTTTCTGCTCCAAGGGCATGCCTTCATGGGAGACCTTGTCGATCGTGTAGCCGCGTTCGAGCAGCTCGGCGAGGAACTCCTCCAGCGCGACGGGATCGTCGGTGGAATGGTGGTGCGGCAGGCTGCCGCGGCGGAAGTTGACCCGGTATTCGACGGTGTATTTGGGCATCATGGCGTTCGGTCTCCATGGGGCCGCATTGGTTATGGAACACCCCGGCGCTGCTCCGTGGGCCCCGTTGCCGGAGGCGCCGGACGAACCCTCCTCCGGGTAGGTCTTCGAGTCGGAGGGATCGTCGAGCTACGGGTAAGCCCGATTGAGCGGGGGTGCTAACCGGAACTTGGCGGAGGGAAGTCGTGGGTTGGCCGGGTCAACGGGCGGTCTTGGCGGAATCACCCGTAGCGGATAAACCCAGCGGCAGCAGTTCAGCCCGAATCTTCGCGTATAGCTCGCCGGTCCAGGCTGGAAGCGCGGGGGAAATGCCTGGCAGGTCACGCTTCCGGAAGTCGATCCGAGTCAGAATCAGGCGGATGTTTTCAATGCCGGTATCGGCGGCCAGGACGAACAGTTCCTCGATAGCCGGATCGCCCATGGCCAGGCAGCCGACTGAGACCGAGCCGCCATGGACCATGATATCCGAGCCGGGATTGGTTCGGCCCTCGATCCGCGCTCTCTCAAGGTCGAAGGCGTTCGGGGTAGTTGACCCGAAGCGCCAAATGGAACGCGCTGTTTGGGTTGAGCGATTTGATGGCGTAGATGCCTTCGGGAACCTGATGGTCGCCTTCGCGCAGCTTGGGCCCGGGGCCGCCGCTCGCGGCGAGGATGGGATAGGTCTTGAGATGCCTGGCTTTCTCGGTGCCGTCCGAAACCCAGACTTCAAACCGGTCTTCATCCTAGAGCCCGACCAATACGATCCGCTTGGGCGGGTAGGGGACTCCGATGCGTGAGAAGTCTGCGGACAACTTCCGGCGGGCCGACGGTCCGAACTCCTTCAACCGATCGTCGACCGTCGTTGTGGGACCCAACGCTTGTGCCGGGTTCCTGATGAAACGGACGATCTGGTTCCGGAATGGAATCGCGCAGGCGGTAAGCACGAGTGCTGCGACCAGGAAATGGTGGCGAGTTGTTTTCATCTGCCTCCTCAGGAATGACCTGCTCTCCACCGGCTCGGGCCAAAACTACCTCCCCGTTTGCGGCGTCTCGAAGTGGAAGATCACTTCGCCGGGCTTGGCGTAGCTGAGGCGTTCGCGGGCCAGGCGTTCGATGGTCTTGGGGTCGTTGAGCGACCTGAGCTTGGCGTCGAGTTGGCGGCTGGCTTCGCGCTCTTTCTCGATCCGCCTGTCCACCTCGTAGATCTCGCGGCGGAGGCCTTCATTCCGGCGGATCACCGGCACATACCAGAGGACGACCGCGACGACCGCTGCGACGAAGAGTAGCCAGAGCACGAGGCGATAAAGCGAATCCCAGATGTTGAGGCCGGCAGGCATCGGAGTGTTGAGTAGCAACTCCTTGCCGATGGCGGAAGCAAAATGACGCAGTTTCTGCGGGTTTAAGGCCGTTTCGGGCCGTCGGAGGACTACTGCATGACACGCTTCGCTTCCTGCAGCTTTCCGTCGGCCGCGAAGGTCAGGCGGACGATTCGGTCGGGCGAGCGGGTTTCCAACTCGGCGGAGAGGAACGGATCATAGTAGCCGTAACGGCCCCCATAGTAGAACCGCGGTCCAATGCCGAAGGTTCCGTTCCGGAACCCACGGTCGGTCACCCAGTCGACCACTTTGGAGCCGTCGGACAGGGTAGCCTGACGTTCGGGCGGCCCCATTTCTCGGACGGCGTCGTCGAACGTGTAGCTGCCGACCCGGGTGGTCCAATCGATCCTAGGTCCGGCGCAGCCCACGAGCGCGATGGCGGTTGCTACCATGACAACTCCGGCAATGCGGCGGAACAGCGTCTTCATGGGGTCAACGGTAGTGCGGGAGCGCGGGTCATCAAGTTTGGTTCCGCATACGTTGCCAGGCATCTTTTACCACCCAACCCGACTTCTCTAGCGCGGCTTTCGCTGTGTCGTAGTCCGCGCCGGTGAGGTCGCGCAGGATGCGGACGGCGCGGTCGCGCAGTTTGATGTTCGACGGGTTCACATCGACCATCAGGTTGCTGATAACCTTGCCGATGCGGACCATGGACAACGTCGTGAAGAGATTCAGGATCAACTTGGTGGCGGTGCCGGACTTGAGCCGGGTGGAACCGCTCAGCAGCTCCGGCCCCGTATCGGGCGCGATGATCACATCGGCCCGGCCCCTGCGCTCGGCCACGACATGGGGATTGAAGCAGACCAGAACAGTTTTGGCCCCGCGCCGTTTCGCTTCATCCAAGGCTCCCCAGACGAAAGGCGTTCGTCCGCTCGCCGCGATCCCGACGACCACGTCCTTCGGTCCGACTTCACGGAAAGCGACGGCGTCGGCTCCCTGGATCGGATCGTCCTCCGCTCCTTCGATGGCACGCCAGATGGCCTGCTGACCCCCGGCGATGATGCCCTGCACCAGCTCGGGCGGCGTGCGGAAAGTCGGCGGGCATTCGCTGGCGTCGAGGATGCCGAGGCGCCCGCTCGTGCCCGCACCGAGATAGAATAGCCGGCCGCCGGTTTTGAATGACTTCACGATCCAGCCAATGACCTTCGCGATCTTCGCCTTCTCCGCGAGGATCGCGGCGGGAAGCTTCGCATCTTCGGCGAGGAAGAGGTCGATGGATTTGTCGATGGAGAGTTTGTCGAGGCGGAGGGAGAGGGGATTGCGAAGTTCGGTCGGAGACAGCGGCAGCTTCGGAGCTGGTTGGATGTTGGATGTTGGATATTGAGCGTTCGATGTTCCCGAGGCGGTGTCCGCTAATTTTGAATTTTGAATTTTGAACTGCTCCTCCGCCAATGCCACCGCGCCCCAGACACCCGAGCGTGCGAGCGAAACCACCTGCGCGGTCGGACGGACTTTGCGGATGAGCTTGGCGATCTGCTTGGCGAAGGCCGGCTGCTTCAGCAGCACGCTGCCCGAGAAGACGAACTGCACGGGCTCCTTCACGGCGGCCAACCGGTCCGCACAAAGCAACGCGTCGCTGGCGAGCGAATCGGCGGCGTGGTCGAGTATGCCTTTGGCCAGGGCGTCTCCGGAAGCGCCGGAACGGAAGACGACTTCGGCGAGCGCGGCCACGGACGTCTTGTCGGCCGACTGCACCCAGGCGATCAGGTCGTTTGGTTCGTTCAGCTGTTGCGCGGCGAGGAGGTTGCGGCCGAGCACGCCCCACTTCTGGTTGCGGTCCCAGACGTAGATCGCCTGCTGGAGCGCGAGCATCCCGATGTCGTGTCCGCTGCCCTGGTCGCCGAGCAGATGGCCCCAGCCGCCGACTTTGGCGGTTACTCCGTTGGTGGTGCGGCCGAAGCAGCACGAGCCAGTGCCGCTGAGCACAAGGACGCGCGCCGTGGTGCCGCGCTTCAAGTCCGGCGCGGCCATCAGCGCCGTCTCAAGGTCGTTCGTCGCGAGGCAGGGGACGTCGTTCCACACGGCAGATGCGGCCGAGGTGATGCGCTTCTTGTCCGCCATAGTCCGCGCGCCCGCCATGCCGATGGCAATGGATGCCGGGGAAACCTTGGCCGGAAGTTTGCGGGCGATGGCGCGGAAGAGGGACTTGAGCGCGACGTCCTTCAACAGGCGGACGTTCCCCGGGCCGAAGGCGCCTTGGAACAGCGCGCGGCCGGAAGCATCGGCCAAGAGGGCAGTCGTGTGCGTGCCGCCGCCTTCGATGCCGAGGAAACAAGGTTCAATCACCCGGCGATCATCCAGACGCGCGCCGCCGGTTCAACTATGCGGATGGACCAGAATGCGGAGCGACGGTCCCCGATCCGGCGCAATCCAGCGGTGAAAAAAACATCCTTTCAAAGGCTGTCCGCGAAGGGCGCGAAGGGACGCGAAGAAGGGAAAGCAAAGACAGGGGTCCTGCGGTCCATGCATTGGTGTCCTTGGTGTTTTTCGTGGATGAAACGGTTTTGTCCACGAAGGACACGAAGATCACCAAGGGAACGGATTGGGCCCTTCTTCGCGTCCCTTCGCGCGCTTCGCGGATCAAAGACCTTCTGGCCGGGCGCGGACGCCCGGCCTACGCTGGGGCTCATGAACGATCTTGAACGCCAGATCCTCGAAGAGATCCTGGTCTACGAAGCCACCGTGCGCCGCCTGCCCACGATGAACCCCAAGCCCGATCTGCTGGGCGTCTTCCAGCGTCTCGACGACATGACCGCCCACCTCCCGCGCGGCACCGATCCGAACCTCCTCCATTTCCTCCACAAGAAGAGCTACGAGAAGGCCCGCCTGTGGCTTCAGGAGCGGCATCCCGAGATCGCCCGCGGCGGTTGCGACGGGAAGGCCTGACCAAGGTATGAAGTATGAATGATGAGGTATGAAGACTTGATCTTGGCCGACGATTCATCACTCAAACCTCATCCCTCATAACTTCCCCTAGCATGTTCTCCGACACCATTGCCGCCATCGCCACGCCCATTGGCGAAGGCGGTTTGGCCGTCATCCGCATCTCAGGCCCGGAGGCGCTGGCCATCGTCGAACGCTGCTTCCGTCCGGCGGGCAAGTCGTCCAAGCCGCCGACCGCCGCCGACGCGCACACGATCCACTCCGGCCACATCGCGCGCGATGGACAGGTCGTCGACGAGGTGATGATCGCCGTCCTGCGCGCGCCCAGGACATTCACGCGGGAAGACACGGTCGAGATCTCCTGCCACGGCGGATTGCTCCCGGCGAAGCTTGTCCTCGATGCCATGCTGGTCTGCGGCGCACGCCTGGCCGAGCCCGGTGAATTCACCCGCCGCGCCTTCCTCAACGGCCGCATCGATCTCGCCCAGGCCGAAGCCGTGGCCGACTTGATCCACTCGCGCACCGAGCTTGCCCTCCAGGCCGCCAACGAGCAGCTCGCCGGCAAACTCTCGGCCCGCATCAATCTCCTCCGCGACGACCTCATGCGCGTGCTCGCCCACGTCGAGGCGCACATTGATTTCCCCGACGAGGACATCGCGCCCGACACGCAGGCGGAACTTCTCCGCAAACTCCGCGACGGCGTGGCCTTCATGGACGCGCTCCTGCGCACCGCCAACGAAGGGCAGATCCTGCGCCGGGGCATCCGCGTCGCCATCATCGGCCGGCCCAATGCGGGCAAATCCAGCCTGCTCAACCAGCTCCTCGGCCATGACCGCGCCATCGTCTCACCCATCGCTGGCACCACGCGCGACACCATCGAGGAGACGGCCAACATCCGCGGCCTCCCGGTCATTTTCGTCGATACCGCCGGACTGCGCGAGTCGTCCGATGAGATCGAGGTCGAAGGCATCCGCCGCAGCCGCGACTCCGCCGCCAAGGCCGATCTGATCCTCCACGTCATCGACGCCTCCGAGCCGCTGACGGAAGCCGATGCCCATTGGCTTGGAGAATTCGCCGGGAAGAAACGCATCCTCATCCGCAACAAGGTCGACCTGCCGACCCGGATCACCGACGACGAACTGCAACCCAGACATCCGGCATCCGGCATCCGGGATCAGGCATCTCGCGTGGTGAACGTGAGCTGCTCCACCGCCGCCGGCCTGGAGGAGCTGAAAGACGCCATCAAGGACGCCGTCTGGTCCGGAGAAATCCGCGGCGAGATGTTGCAGGTGATGATCAGCTCCCGGCATCAGGACGCCCTGCAACGCACCCGCTCCGCCACCATCCGCGCTTCGGACGCCTTGTCCGGCGGGTTGACTCTGGAACTGGTCGCCGCCGACCTGCGCGGCGCAGTCAGTGCGGTGGGTGAGATCGTCGGAAAGACGTCCAACGAGGATCTGCTCGACTCCATCTTCAGCCAGTTCTGCCTGGGCAAATGACGCCGCGCTCCTCGCGAAGAGAAATGAGGTGGCGGCACTCCGACCCTGGGGCCGCTCCGTCAACCACGGCTCCAAGCCTACCTCGAAACTTTTCCTCAGCATCGCCGACCGCATGGGCGCGAAGAGCCTAGAGCGCTTCGGCGATTCGACCGGCCGGGTCGGCGACGTCTGAGCCAGAGCCAGAGCTGTGCAGTTCAAACGTCGTTGCGAACCGTGGTTTGCAAGGTAGGGCTGCCCATGCTGCCGGCGGTTTCCGGGTCGTCCGGCGCCTTGATCCTCCTGCTCTGGTTGTCTTCAAGCCAGTCCTCGCCGTGGCCTGTTCAAGGTCTTCCCAACTCGTCCGGAAGATTTCCTTCCGCGTCAAAGTGCATCGGCCGGGCCGCGCCGCACACGACGAGGTCCGCTCGTCCGGCCACATCTGCTGCTAGTGACTCGGACACGTCGAGCTCGGCCAGCGAGAGAGTATTAGCGATCCGGACGATTCGGGCCGCCGCCGGATCGGCCAGCGGGAGCGACGCGAGGGCCCGCTCTATGGCTTCCCGGTCGGTGTCAAAGGCGACGGGGAGCTTGGCGATGTTGGGCGTGAGCGCGGTGAGGGAATTGATGTCGGTCACGCGCCGGTCGGTCGCACGGACGCAGCGCGTGGTGGTGAAGTCGGCCAGCCCGATGCCGAGGGCGTTGCCGTGGGTCTCCTCGGTCAGGTTGCGGACAAAGATGCGACGGATGAAAGGCGCGGGCCGTCCTCCGCGCGCCAGTGAAGTGGAGAAACCGTCCACGCTGCGCATGATGACGTTCGGGTCCATGCCGGTGCCGCTGATGTTTTTCCCGATGCGGTCGACGATGAGCAGATCGATTTCGTCGAACGGCAGGAGCGGCATCAGCGCCCGCGACTCGGCGAGCAGCACGGCTTCGTCGCGCAAAAGGTCGGCGGTCGGAACCACGACGACGCGGGCGAGTTCGTGGAACTGATTCTCCAAGATCGCCACGCCGCCGATGATCGGAGCGGTGCCGAGCAGCACGTCGGCCATGGTGCGAAGGGCGCGCTCATAGCCAAATTGACTGGCCGCGAGGTGCATCGCGGCCGCGCCTGAGCGTTTGCCGAGGCCGATGACGGTCATCTTGAGCAACCCGCTGCCGAGGCTGGGCGACGAGAAATCCGTGTGCGGTTTGATGCGGTTGATGAACAGGATTCCGTCGGCGTCGAGGGCTTCGGTGCTGGCAAACACCGGCTGGTTCTCGGGCGTCCGACCCACTTCACGCACGTCCAGCGAGTCGTGGATCGGCACACCCATCGCCGTTTCGGTGACGCCGAAACTGGCCAGCATGGCGCGTTGGCCCTCGGGCGTCGCCCCGCCGTGGCTGCCCATGGCGGGAAAGATGAACGGCCGCGTGCCGGCCGCGCGAAGTTCGCCGAGCGTCGCCGCGACGATCTCGGCGAGGCGCACAATCCCGCGGCTGCCCACGCCCACGGCGATGCGTGCCCCGGGCGTGAGGCGTGGGCGCAGCGCGGCGAAGCCGGCGGCGAGCGACGCGCCGAGATCCACCGGGGGCGTTTGGGCGAAGTTTTGTCGGATGCGCAGCAGGCGAGGGAGGGAGTTCATGTGCGGTCAGTCGAAGATGGGGAAGAAGGTGTTGAAGGCCTTCTCGGCGAAGTAGCCGGGGTCGTTGAAACGGCGGTGGCGGTCGAGACGGTCGATTGCGGCCATCTCTTCGGCGGTCAGCGTGAAGTCGAAGAGCGCGAGGTTCTCGGCGAGACGGGCGGGCGACTGGGTTTTAGGAATGACGGTGTAGCCGCGTTGCACGCCCCAACGGAGCGCGACTTGGGCGGGTGTCTTGCGATGGGCCGCCGCGATGGCGGTGACCACGGGATTATGGAGGACGTTCTCCTCGGGCTTGGCCATGCCGAGCGGCAGATAGGACGGCGCTCCGAGCGGGGAGAACGCGGTGACGGCGATCTTCTCCTGCACGCAATACCGTAGCTGGCGCGGTTGGGCGAGGTGGGGATGCAGTTCCATCTGGTGGACTGCGGGACAGATGGAGCACCGGGCCAGCAGATCCCGCAGCATCGAGATGTTCAGATTGCACACGCCGATGCGTTGCACGAGTCCGGCGCGCTGCAGTTCCTCCATCGCGCCCCAGGTGTCGGCGTAGGGCACGTCGATGGGTTTCATCGCGGGCTGCGCGGCCTTGGGATCGAAGAACCACTCGGGCGGATAACGCAGATCGAAGGGCACGAAGGCCAGCGCGATGGGGAAATGGACGAGGTAGAGGTCGAGCACGTCGAGACGCAGGTCGCGCAGGGAACGTTCGCAGGCGGCGCGGACGTGCTTGGGCTCGTGGTAGGTGTTCCACAGCTTCGAGGTCACCCAAAGATCGTCTCGGCGGCACAGGCCATCGCGCATCGCGGCGGCGATGCCTTCGCCGACCTGAGGTTCGTTGCCGTAGTCGCAGGCGGAATCAAGATGCCGGTAGCCGAGGCGGATGGCTTCCTGCACGAGAGAAGGAAGCTCCGGCTTCGGCATCTTCCACATGCCAAGGCCGACCGAGGGGAACTTGCTTCCATCCGGGAGCGTGATGGCGGACGAGTGGAGCGCAGTGGCCGTAGACATGGCTGCGGAGCTAACGCGGACAGCGAAGCGGCGTCACGACGGAAGTGCCCGACGAGAGCGCTAGGAGATCTGTCTTGGAGAACGAGCGAAGCCCGGGCTTTGGAGTTTTTCAGCTGGGCAGATCAGCCTTGGCCGGGTCACCGGACG